>JAMOBD010000074.1 GCA_039908345.1 Magnetospirillum sp. WYHS-4 | reverse complement strand
AACATCTGCACCAGATTGTCGGCGGTCACCAGCATCAGCATGAAGAAGGTGAACAGCGACAGGTAGGACATGAAGCGCGGGATGGACGGGTCGTGGTGCATGTAGCCGATGGAATAGACGTGCACCATGGCGGAAACCGTGGTCACCACGATCAGCATCACCGCCGACAGCGCGTCGAAGCGCAACGCCCAAGCGAAATCCAGGGACCCCGACTGCATCCAGGTGAACAGCACGATGGTGACCGGCTGCTTGCCCAGCACCACCTCGTTGAAGATCAGCATGGCGAGCGCCATGGAGGTCAGCAGCGCCCCGGAGGTCAGCCACTGGGCCCAGGCGTCGATCTTGTGCTTGCCGTGCCCTTCGGCGCGCGCGAAGGCGAGCATGCCGGCCAGGACGGAGGCGAGGAGCGGCAGGAAGACGGCTGCGACGTACATGCCCCTAACCCTTCATCACGTTGATGTCTTCGACGGCGATGGTGCCGCGGTTGCGGAAGAAGACCACCAGGATGGCCAGCCCGATGGCGGCTTCGGCCGCCGCCACCGTCAGCACCAGCATGGCGAAGACTTGACCGACCAAGTCGTGGAGGAAGACCGAGAAGGATACCAGGTTGATGTTGACCGCCAGCAGCATCAGTTCTACCGACATCAGGATGACGATCACGTTCTTGCGGTTGGCGAAGATTCCCAGCACGCCCAGGGCGAAAAGGATCGCCGCCACGGTCAGATAGTGGGATAGCCCGATGGTCAGCATCAGATCCCCCTCCCCGGCTCGACCTTGCGAATCTCCAGGGAGTTCGCCCGGTTGCGCGCCACCTGGGCGCCGATGTCCTGCCGCCTCACTCCCGGCCGGTGGCGGTGGGTGAGCACGATCGCGCCGATCATGGCGACCAGCAGCACCAAGCCCGAGACCTGGAACAGATAGAGATACTGGGTATAGAGCACTTGGCCCAGGGCCTGGGTGTTGGTCACCCCCTCGGGAATCGGCGCGGCGGCAGCGGCGGTGGCATCGGGCGCCAGCTTCATGCCGGCCATGGCGACCGCCACCTCAAGGAACAGAATGAACGCGATCAGGGCACCCAGGGGCAGGTACTCCTGGAATCCTTGGCGGAGTTCCACGAAGTTGATGTCGAGCATCATCACCACGAAGAGGAACAGCACCGCGACGGCACCCACGTAGACCACCACCAGGATCATGGCCAGGAACTCGGCCCCCAGCAGCACGAACAGCCCGGCGGCGCTGAAGAAGGCCAGCACCAGGAACAGCACGGAATGGACCGGATTGCGCGCCGAAATCACCATCACCCCGGAAAAGACGGTGACGGCCGCGAACATGTAGAAGACCAATGCCTGGATCATTTCCCCTCGGTCCCCTTCCTCAGCGGTACGGCGCATCGCGGGCGATGCGCTCGGCCAGTTCGGTCTCCCACCGGTCCCCGTTGGCCAGAAGCTTGGCCTTGTCGTACATCAGTTCCTCGCGGGTTTCGGTGGCGAACTCGAAATTCGGTCCCTCGACGATGGCGTCCACCGGGCAAGCTTCCTGGCAGAATCCGCAATAGATGCACTTGACCATGTCGATGTCGTAGCGGGTCGTCCGCCGGCTCCCGTCGTCGCGCGGCTGGGCGTCGATGGTGATGGCCTGGGCCGGACAGATGGCCTCGCAGAGCTTGCAGGCGATGCAGCGTTCCTCGCCGTTCGGATAGCGGCGTAGCGCGTGCTCGCCGCGGAATCGTGGACTGAGCGGCCCCTTTTCATAGGGGTAGTTGATGGTGACCACCGGCTTGAACATGTAGCTGAAAGTCTTGGCCATGCCGGCCAGCAGTTCGGCCAGAAGGATGGTGCGGATGCCGCGTTCGAGGAAGCTCATGGCGTCACCCCTACCCCTTCATGCCCGGCACCAGGCCGGTCGCGACGAGGAACCCGGAAACCAGAACCACCGCCGCCAGGGATGCCGGCAGGAACACCTTCCAGCCCAGCCGCATCAACTGGTCATAGCGGTAGCGCGGAAACGCCGCCCGGATCCAGATGAAGATGAACAGCATGAAGGCGATCTTGGCGGCGAACCACACGGGGCCCGGAATCCAGTTGAACGGCGCCATATCCACGGGCGGCAGCCAACCGCCCAGGAACAGGATCGTTGTCATGGCCGACATCAGGATCATGTTGGCGTATTCGCCCAGGAAGAACAGGGCGAAGGGCATGGCCGAATATTCGACGTTGAACCCGGCCACCAGTTCCGCTTCCGCTTCCGGCAGGTCGAAGGGATGACGGTTGGTTTCGGCCACTGTCGAGATGAAGAAGATCACCGCCATGGGCAGCAGGGGCACGACGAACCACAGCTTCTTCTGCGCCACCACGATATCGGACAGGTTCAGCGAACCGACGCAGAGCAGCACCGTGATGATGACGAAGCCCATGGAGACCTCGTAGGACACCATCTGCGCCGCCGAGCGCAGGCCACCCAGGAAGGCGTACTTGGAGTTCGAGGCCCAGCCCGACATCATGATGCCGTAGACGCCCAAGGACGAGATGGCGAACAGGTAGAGCACGCCCACATTGATGTTGGCCAGCACCATGTCCTCGCCGAAGGGAATCACCGCCCAGGCGATCAGGGACAGGAAGAAGGTCAGCATGGGAGCGATCAGGAAGACCCCTTTGTTGGCCTTCGTCGGCAACACGGTCTCCTTGAGGAACAGCTTGAGGCCGTCGGCCATGGGCTGCAGCAAGCCGAACGGACCCACCACGTTGGGGCCCTTGCGGCGGTGCATGGCGCCGATCACCTTGCGTTCGGCATAGGTCAGGTAGGCCACGGCGAGGAGCAGCGGCACCACGATGACCACGATCTTGATGACCATCCAGATCAGCGGCCAGAGGTAATCGGTCCAGAATTCAACCATCGGTCCCGGTCCCCTTGGCCTTGCCGCCCCGGAAGGCCGCGGTGCAGGACGCCATGGTCGGCGAGCAGCGGCTGATGGGATCGGTCATGTAGAAGTTGGCGACGGCCGGCTGGAAGGGCTCCGCCCCCAGTGCCCCGGCGGTGCCGAAGTCGCCCCAGGCGGCCGGAATCGCCCGGCCGGTGGCGGCGAAGACCGGATTGGCATCGGCCAGGCGCTGGCGCACCTCGCCCACCGTATCGCCCGCCACCCCGTGGCCCAGGGCGTCGGACAGGGCACGCAGCACGGCCCAGTCCTCGCGGGCCTCGCCGGGCGGGAAGAGCGCGCGGCGGGTCCGCTGCGGCCGACCTTCGGTGTTGACGTAAGTGGCGTCCTTTTCCGTATGGGCGGCACCCGGCAGAATCACGTCCGCCGCCGCCGCGCCCGCGTCGCCATGATGGCCCTGGTAGATCACGAAGGCCTTCTTCAGGCGCGCCATGTCGATTTCGTCGGCGTTCAGCAGGTAGACCGCTTCCACGGCGCCGCTTTCGGCGCCCTTGAGGATACCTTCGGTCCCCAGCCCGCCGGGACCCGGCACGAAGCCCAGATCCAGTCCGCCCACCCGCGCCGCCGCGGTATGCAGCACGCTGAAACCGTTCCAGCCATCTTTGACCATGCCGAAGGATTCCGCCAGCGCCCGGCACTCGGCCAGAATGGCGGCGCCGTCCGGACGACGGAGCGCGCCCTGGCCCAAGATCAGCATCGGCCTTTCGGCCGCCTTCAGCACTTCGGCGAAGGCGCCCAGAGACTTCAGCGCCGCCGGGCCTTCGCCCAGGTGCTCGTACTTGTAGGTCAGATCGACCTCGGGCCCCACCACGCCGACCTTGAAGCCGCCCTGGAGGTAGCGCTTGCGCAAACGGGCGTTGACGATGGGCGCCTCGGTGCGGGGGATGGAACCGACGATCAGGCAGGCGTCGGCCTGTTCGATGCCGGCGATGGTGGCGTTGAACAGGTAGCCGGCCCGGCAAGACGCGTCCAGCGCCGCCCCGTCCTGGCGGCAGTCCAGGTTGGGCGACCCCAGGGAAGCCATCAGATCCTTGAGCAGCAGCATGGATTCGCAATCGGCCAAGTCGCCCGCGATGGCGGCGATCTTCCCGCCCTCCAGGCCCTTCAGGCGGGTGGCGATGGCGGCGAAGGCCTCGTCCCATGCGGCCGGCTGCAGCTTGCCCTGGGCATCCCGCACATAGGGAGTGTCGAGGCGCTGGCGCTTCAAGCCGTCGCAGGCGAAGCGGGTCTTGTCGGAAATCCATTCCTCGTTCACGTCCTCGTTGAGGCGCGGCAGGATGCGCATCACCTCGGCGCCGCGGACGTCAACGCGGATGTTGCTGCCGACGGCATCCAGCACATCGACGGATTCGGTCTTGCGCAGTTCCCATGGCCGGGCCCGGAACTGGTAGGGCTTGGAGGTGAGCGCCCCCACCGGACAGACATCGATCAGGTTGCCCGACAGTTCGGAGTCGATGGCCCGTTCCACGTAGGCGCCAACTTCCAGGTGTTCGCCCCGGAAGGTGCCGCCCAGCACGGGCACGCCGGCGATTTCGTTGACGAAGCGGATGCAGCGGGTGCAGTGGATGCAGCGGGTCATCACCGTGCGCACCAACGGGCCGTAGTCGTGATCGGGCACGGCGCGCTTGTCCTCGCCGTAGCGACCGCGGTCCATGCCGTAGGAAACCGCCAGATCCTGCAGGTCGCATTCGCCGCCCTGGTCGCAGATCGGGCAATCCAGCGGATGGTTGATGAGCAGGAATTCCATCACCGAGCGGCGCATCTTGCGCACCTTCTCGGTATCGGTCTTGATAATCATGCCGTCGGCCACCGGCATGGCGCAGGCGGCGACGGGACGCGGGGCGCGTTCCATCTCGACCAGGCACATGCGGCAGTTGCCGGCGATCGACAGCCGTTCGTGGTAGCAGAAGCGCGGCACCTCGATGCCGACGGCCTCGCAGGCCTGCAGCACGGTCAGGCCCTTGTCGACTTCCACTTCCTTGCCGTCGATGGTCAGCTTCGGCATCCCAAGGTCCCCTTACGCGGCCCGCGCCTTGAATTCAGCCATGCGCCGCTCGATCAGCGGCCGGAAATGGCGGATCAGCCCCTGGATCGGCCAAGCCGCGGCGTCGCCCAGAGCGCAGATGGTGTTGCCTTCCACCTGACGGCTGACGTCCTCCAGCAGGTCGATCTCCTCGTTGGTGATGTTGCCCACCGCCATGCGTTCCATCATCCGCCACATCCAGCCGGTGCCCTCCCGGCAGGGGGTGCACTGGCCGCAGCTTTCGTGCATGTAGAAGCGCGACAGGCGGGCAATGGCCTTGATCGGGTCGGCGGTCTTGTCCATGACGATCACGGCGGCGGTGCCCAGCCCCGTGCCCACCTGGCGCAGGCCGTCGAAGTCCATGATCGCCTCGTCGCATAGCGCCTTGGGAATCATGGGAACGGAGGAGCCGCCGGGGATAACCGCCAGCAGATTGTCCCATCCGCCACGGACGCCGCCGGCATGCTTGTCGATCAACTCGCGGAGCGTGATGCCCATGGCGTCTTCGACAATGCAGGGCGTGTTGACGTGGCCCGATATCCCGTAGAGCTTGATGCCGCTGTTGTTTTGGCGGCCGATGCCGGCAAACCAACCGGCGCCGCGCTTCAGAATGGTCGACACCACGGCGATGGATTCGACGTTGTTGACCGTGGTCGGACAGCCGTAGAGGCCGCAATTGGCCGGAAAGGGCGGCTTTAGCCGCGGCTGGCCCTTCTTGCCCTCCAGGCTCTGGATGAGAGCGCTTTCCTCGCCGCAGACGTAGGCCCCCATGCCGCGGTGGACATATAGGTCGAAATCCCAGCCCGACTTCGCGGCGTTCTTGCCCAGCAGGCCGGCCGCGTAGGATTCGTCGATGGCCCGCTGCAGGGCTTCCGCCTCGCGCACGAATTCGCCGCGGATGTAGATGTAGCCGGCATGCGCCCCGATGGCGAAGCCGGCCAGCAGCGCCCCCTCGATCAGCTTGAAGGGCTCGTTGCGCATGATTTCCCGGTCCTTGCAGGTACCGGGCTCGCCTTCGTCGGCGTTGATGACCAGGAAGTGAGGACGCTCGCCCACTTCCTTCGGCATGAAGGACCACTTCATGCCAGTGGAAAAGCCGGCGCCGCCACGCCCCCGCAGGCCGGAATTCTTGACCTCGTTGACGATCCAGTCACGGCCCTTGGCGATCTGGTCCTTGGTGCCGTCCCAGTCGCCGCGCGCCTGGGCCGCCTTCAGGCTCTTGTCGTGGAGTCCATAGATGTTGGTGAAGATGCGATCCTTGTCGGCCAGCATCAGGAGCCCCCTCCCACGGTCTTCAAGGTGGTGAGCCCGCCCGCCGGCTCGCAGCCCTTGCGGCCGTTCTGCGGCCCCGGATTCGGCGTCTCGCCCTTCTTCAGGGCCCCCAGAACCGCCTTGGCGGTCTCGGGCGTCAGGTCCTCGTAGTAATCGTCGTTGATCTGCACCATGGGGGCGTTGACGCAGGCCCCCAGGCATTCGACCTCGGACAGGGTGAACTTTCCGTCTGCCGTGGTCTCGCCGAAACCGATTCCCAGTTCGGACTTGGCGGCATCGACGATCTGTTCGGAGCCGCGTAGCCAGCACGAGATGTTGGTGCAGACCTGGACGTGATGCTTCCCGACCGGCTTGAGGTTGTACATGGTGTAGAATGTGGCGACCTCGTAGACGCGGATCGGCGCCATGCCCAGCATCTCGGCCACATGGTCCATGGCTGCGCGCGGCAGCCAGCCGTCGTGCTGGCGCTGGGCCAGATCGAGCAGCGGCATGCAGGCGCTTTGGCGCCGGCTGTCCGGATACTTGGCCAGGATCGCCGTGGCCTTCTCCCGGTTCTCGGGCGAAAAGGCGAAGCTGTCCGGCTGGCCGCAGTTCCCGTGGCCCTGTCCGCTCATCGGTCGATCTCCCCGAACACGATGTCCAGCGACCCCAGGTTGGCCACCGCGTCGGCCAGCATGTGCCCCTTCGACAGGTGGTCCATGGCCTGCAGGTGGGCGAAGCCGGGGGTGCGTATCTTGCAGCGATAGGGCTTGTTGGTGCCGTCGGACACCAGATAGACGGCCATCTCGCCCTTGGGGGCTTCGACGGCGGCATAGACTTCGCCGGGCGGCACCTTGAAACCCTCGGTGAACAGCTTGAAGTGGTGGATGAGGGCTTCCATGGAGGATTTCATCTCGGGCCTGGATGGCGGCGAGATCTTGCGGTCGTCCACCTTGACCGGGCCCTTGGGCATCTCGTCCAGGCACTGGCGGACGATCTTCAGGCTTTCCCGCATTTCCGCCATGCGCACCAGATAACGGTCGTAGCAGTCGCCGTGCTTCCCGACCGGAACGTCGAAATCCATCTTGGCGTAGACGTCGTAGGGCTGGGCCTTGCGCAGGTCCCAGGCGATGCCGGTGGCGCGCAGGTTGGGCCCGGAGAACCCCCAGTCGAGCGCGTCCTCGGCCGTGATGGCGCCGATGTCGCAGGACCTCTGCTTGAAGATGCGGTTGTCGTCCAGCAGGGTTTCGATATCCGCGATCACCTTGGGCACCCGCTCGGTCCAGGCCCAGATGTCCTGGGCCAGGCCGTCCGGCAGGTCGGCGGCCACGCCGCCGATGCGGAAGTAGTTCATGTGCATGCGGGCACCGCTGACGCGCTCGCAGAATTCCATCAGGATCTCGCGTTCCTCCAGCGCCCAGAGCATCGGCGTCATGGCCCCGATGTCCATGGCGTAGGCGGGCGCGGTGAACAGGTGGTTGAGCAGGCGGCCGATCTCGGCGAACAGCACGCGGATGTACTGGCCGCGCGTCGGCGCCTCGATGCCCAGCAGCCTTTCGGCGGCCAGGCAGAAGACGTGTTCCTGGTTCTGCGGCGAGACGTAGTCCAGGCGGTCGAAGTAGGGCGTCGCCTGGGCGTAGGTCTTGTATTCGATCAGCTTCTCGGTGCCCCGGTGCAGCAGGCCGATATGGGGATCGGCCCGTTCGATGACCTCGCCGTCCATCTCCAGGATCATGCGCAGCACGCCGTGCGCCGCCGGATGCTGGGGACCGAAGTTGATGCTGTAGTTCTTGATGCGGGTTTCGGGCATCAGGCCTTCCCCTCGCCTTTCGCCTTCTCGTCGCCCGGCAGGCCCTCCCAGGGACTGAGGAAGTCGAAGTTGCGGAACTCCTGCGGCAGCTTGACCGGCTCCTGGATCACACGCTTCTGGGCGTCGTCGTAGCGGACCTCGACGTAGCCGGTGAGCGGGAAGTCCTTGCGTAGCGGATGCCCCTCGAACCCGTAGTCCGTAAGGATGCGGCGCAGGTCTGGATGACCGGAAAAGGCGATACCGTATAGGTCCCAGGCCTCACGCTCGTACCAATTGGCAGCGCTGAACACGTCGACGGCACTGGGCACCGGGCTATTCTCGTCGACGGTCACCTTGACCCGGACGCGCAGGTTGTGGCTAAGGCTGAGCAGATTGTAGACCACGTCGAACCGCTCGGCGCGCTCGGGATAATCGACGCCGCAGATATCCATCAGCTGCTTGAACTGGCAGTTGGGATCGTCCCGCAGGAACGTCAGGACCCTGACGATGGAATCGCGCCGGGCAGTCACCACGAGTTGGCCGCCACGGATTTCGGTGCCGAGGACCCGCTCGCCCAGCGCCGCCGCGATCAAATCGCCTAAATCCTGCAAGGCCAAGTCGACCATTCCGTCCTTCCCCTCTCCGCCGTCAGCGCCACAAGGTGCCGGTACGGCGGATCTTCTTCTGCAACTGCAGAACACCATAGACCAGGGCTTCCGCGGTGGGCGGGCAGCCGGGCACGTAGACATCCACCGGCACCACGCGGTCGCAGCCGCGCACCACCGAATAGGAGTAGTGGTAGTACCCTCCGCCGTTGGCACAAGAGCCCATGGAGATGACGTAGCGCGGTTCCGCCATCTGGTCATAGACCTTGCGGAAGGCGGGAGCCATCTTGTTGGTCAGGGTGCCGGCGACGATGATCACGTCCGACTGGCGCGGGCTGGGCCGCGGCACCACGCCGAAACGGTCGAGATCGTAGCGGCTGACATAGGCTTGGATCATCTCCACCGCGCAGCAGGCCAAGCCGAAGGTCATCGGCCAGAGCGAACCGGTACGGGCCCAATTGACCACCTTGTCCATCTGGGCCGTCACGAATCCGCGATCTGTCAACTCGCCAGTCACCCGGGCCAGCAGGGCATCCTGCTCGGGCCCCGGCGGCAAGGGCTGGTTCGGATCGATCACTCCCATTCCAGGGCCCCCATCTTCCATTCGTAGACGAAACCGACGGTAAGCACGCCCAGGAACGCCATCATGGACCAAAATCCGAAGACGCCGATCTGTCCCAGGCTGACCGCCCAGGGGAACAGGAAGGCTACTTCAAGGTCGAAGATGATGAACAGGATGGCGACCAGATAGAAGCGGACGTCGAACTTCTGGCGGGCATCTTCGAAAGGTTCGAATCCGCATTCGTAGGGACTGTTTTTCTCGACGTCGGGCTTCTGGCGAGCCACCAGCCACGACGCTCCGATCGCGATGAGCGCGATGGCCCCGGCAATGGCGATGAACACCAGAATGGGAAGATAATCGAGGAGCAGCGCGTCCATCTCGGGTGTCCTCCGCAGCCGCCCCGCGCCGTCTGGAATCAACGGCGCCCGGGGTAATGGCGGGAGTGACGGGACTCGAACCCGCGGCCTCCGGCGTGACAGGCCGGCGCTCTAACCAACTGAGCTACACCCCCAGGCCAGAAAAGTGCGCCCCGATCGCTCGGGGCGGCATCATGTAATCCAGCGGCCCGAACGGTGTCAAGCGGCGTATGCCCAAGTTTTCCAAGGATTTTTCCGGGACGGGCCAACCCCCTGGAATGGCTGGCTATTTAATGTTTGCCAATATCCCCCGACGGAAGGTCGAGCACGGCCCGCAGCCCCCCCAGCGGCGATCCCTCCAGCCGTACCGTGCCCCCCATCGTTTCCGCCAGATCTCGCACGATGGCAAGGCCCAGCCCCGAACCGGGCGCCGCCTCGTCCAGCCGCCGCCCGCGCCCGAAGACTTCCTCACGCCGTTCCTCGGGCAGGCCGGGCCCGTCGTCGTCCACCGCAACCAGGCAGCGGCCGGCCTCGATTCGGGCCGCCACACGGACCCGCTGCGCCGCCCATTTGCAGGCGTTGTCCATCAAGTTGCCGAGCATTTCCTCGAAGTCCTGGCGTTCACCGCGCAGCAGCAGACCCTCGTCGGCATCGACATCGATACGGAGATCCCTGCCCGCATGGGCCCGCACCATGACCGCCCGCAAGCCGCGTATCGATGCGGTGGCAGCGAACTTCTGCCCTCCGCTGGCCCCGGCGGCTGCCGCCCGCGCCCGTGCCAGATGAACTTCCACCTGTCGGCGCGCCAGTTCCAGCTGTTCCCGGAACACTTCCCCCCCCTCCCCCAGGCGCCCGGCCTCGTTGGTCATGACCGCCAGGGGCGTTTTGAGGGCATGGGCCAAGTTGCCCGCCTGGACGCGCGCCCGCTCGACCAAGGTCTCCCTATGCTCGACAAGAGCATTAAGTTCGTCAACCAGAGGCTTGACTTCGCTTGGGTATTCCCCTTCCAGGCGTGGCGTCCCATTGTCCGTCCGCAAGACCGACAGGGCCTGGCGCAGCCGGTCCAGGGGCCGCAGACCAAGCCGCACCTGGAGCACCGCCGCCAAGGCCAGGCCGACCGCAAGGACGGTCAGGGACGCAGCCAGGGTGGTGGCGAAAGCGCGAACCGCATCGGCCAGCACCGCCCCGTCTCGGGCCACCACCAGACGCAGGACCGCCGTGCCGTCGGCCGGCACCACCGCCCGTTCGGCGACGATCAATCCCTGCCCTTGCGGGCCGGGAAGCCGGTGGCTGTGCACCTCGCCGTCGAGGATAGCGTCGGGAGCCAGGGGAATCACGTCGTCCCACAGGGAGCGCGATCGCAGCAGCGCCCTGCCATCGACGGCGGAAACCTGCCAATAGGCGCCGGAATAGGGCTTGTGGAAGACCGGATCGCCCGGCGGGCGCCGCAGAGAAGGCTTGCCGTCGGGATGGACGTGCAGGGCGGCGGCCAACTCGTTCAGATGGATTTCCAGGGCGGCATGGAACTGGGCTTCCACATGGCGCCGGAACAGGTCGGTCAGCAGCAGCCCGGCCACCGCCAAGGCCGCAAGAATCCAGACCAAGGCCCCGGCCAGCAGCCGGACCTGCAGGGAGACGGCGGTCCTCACGCGGGCGGCTCCGCCCGGTAGCCGAGGCCGCGTACGGTCTGGATGATTTCCACCCCCAGCTTGCGGCGCAGGCGGCCGACGAAAACCTCGATAGTGTTGGAGTCGCGGTCGAAATCCTGGGCGTAGACGTGTTCGGTCAATTCCGAGCGCGACACGACCCGGCCCATCTGGTGCAGCAGATAGGACAGAACCCGGAACTCGTGGCTGGTCAGCGTCACCGCCTTCCCCTCCACCGTAACCCGCCCGGAGCGGGTATCCAGCACCACCGGCCCGCAGGCGATCTGGGGCGAGGCATGGCCCCCGGCGCGCCGGATCAAGGCCCGCAAACGAGCCTTCAACTCCTCCATCTGGAAGGGCTTGCCCAGGTAGTCGTCGGCCCCGGCGTCGATGCCTTCCACCTTCTCGTGCCAGGCACCGCGCGCCGTGAGGATCAGCACCGGCATGGACCGCCCCGCCGCACGCCAGCGCTTGAGCACCGACAGTCCGTCCAGCATGGGGAGCCCCAGGTCGAGAATGACCGCGTCATAGGGTTCGGTCTCGCCTTGGAAGTGCCCGTCCTCGCCATCGGTGGCCAGGTCGACGGCATAGGCCTCCTCCTCCAGGGCCTCCTTGAGTTGGCGGGCCAGGGTCGGCTCGTCCTCCACCACCAGGATGCGCATCCCTACTCCCCGCGCCGCCCCGGGCGCCGCTTGTCCTTGGCTTTCAGCAGTTCCTTGGTGCGGGCGTCGTACTCGGCCTTGACGAGTCGACCGCCGGGGCAGAGCAGCTTGACTTCATAGACCCAGCGCCCCCCGTCCCGCTCCAGTTCCACCTCGACCATCTCGCCCTTGAAGTCCTGGGCGGCCAGATCGAGGATTTCCCGCAAGGGCACGATCTCGCCGGCCTGCAGGGCCCGCAAGGCCTGTTCCTGGTCGTCGTCCGCCCAGGCGCCGGCCGGAAGAACCAGCAGCGCCGTAACGGCCAGAACGGAAAGGAATCGCCACACCATGCCGCCATTATAGCGGCGGAGGGACTGAACGGGGGATGAATGAGGACCCCGGTAAGCCCAGAATAACATATCCTTTGTGACAACGTTTCCCTAACTCGCTATGGTCTGTGTTTGGAGGATTTGGCCGATGATCAAGTCGCTACGCATCAAAAACCTGACCGCCTTTCCGTCGGTCGAATTGGACATCAGCCGACAACTGAATGTCATCGTCGGCGAGAACGGAACCGGCAAGACCCACCTGTTGAAGCTGATGTACTCCGTTTTGGCCATGAGCGCCGAGGAGGGCCGTAAGCCGACGGCTGCTCCTCCGACGAAAACCTTTTACCAAACCAGACTGGCCGAGAAGCTGGTCAACGTCTTCCGACCGGAATCGCTTGGCCGACTGGCGCGCCGCCGCCCTGGAAGGGAAAGATGCGATGTCTCGGTGAAGTTCCGGGACAAAAAGCTGGACATCGATTTCAGCTTCGCCACCAACAGCAAGACCGAGGTCGCGATCAGCCGCTTGCCGGAAACGTGGGTCAGCCATTCGTCGGCTTACATTCCGACGCGTGAGTTGCTTTCCATCTATCCCAGCTTCGTTTCCGTCTATGAAAGCCACTACCTCGAATTCGAGGAAACTTGGCGCGACACCTGCGTCCTGTTGGGAGCACTGCTGCGGCGTGGCCCCAAGGAAGCCATTATCGGCAAGCTTCACGAGCCGCTCGAAGCTGCAATGGGCGGGGCAATCGAACTGGACAGGAACGGTCGCTTCTATCTGAAGACCGCGAGCGGGCGCATGGAAATGCCCCTGGTCGCGGAGGGGCTGCGCAAGCTCGGCATGATCGCTCGCCTGATCGCCACCGGCGCCCTTCTGGACAACGGCTGCCTGTTCTGGGACGAACCCGAAGCGAACCTCAATCCGCGTCTCACCAAGACCGTCGCGAAAACCATCCTTGACCTGAGCGCGAACGGTATCCAGGTCTTCCTGGCAACCCACAGCCTGTTCCTGCTTCGCGAGTTGGAAATCCTGCTTGCCAAGACGGGGGCCGAAATCTCCCCTTGCTTCATCGGGCTCCACGAGACCCGAGACGGCGTAGGTGTCGAGCACGGCCCTTCCGTTGACGATATCGGCGACATCGCAGCACTTGACGAGGAACTCCTCCAGTCGGACAGGTTTCTGGAGGTAGCCAAGTGACCCAGGATTTCAAGGTCGACGGACTGATGTTCAGCTTCGACGGCGATTGGCATGTCGGCAAATACGACGAATGGTCGTTCTACGGCAGCCAGTTCTCAAGAATGAGAAACGGGATAAAGGCCGTGGACCTTCTCGCGGTTTCCCCCGACGGCACCGCGTTCTTCATCGAGGTCAAAGACTATCGGCGCCACCGGCGCACGAAGCCAAGCGACATCGGCGACGAGGTCGCCCAAAAGGTCTTCGACACCCTGGCAGCCCTTCTACCCGCGTGGGTTAACGGAACGGACGCCTTGCCCAACTTGAACAGTGCCCGAGAAAAAGCTGTTCTGTAACAGACTGTTACGGAGTGGCACGGGTTTGTTAGCACTACATTCCGGGGTGGCGGGGTTTCAGGTGGGGGTTTCGTGGTG
>JAMOBD010000073.1 GCA_039908345.1 Magnetospirillum sp. WYHS-4 | reverse complement strand
CAACGACAGAGAAAATGTTCCACTACATTTTTCGCCAGGTCCGGATTTCAGGCCAAAAAACCCAATATTTTCAATAGGGGCCTCTCCCAAAACGCCCCTCCACTGTTCAAGTTGGGTCACCGAACCGCCCACCACCGAACCCCCCACCGCCGGCTCTCCCGACGCTCCGGCGCCCTCCTCCGACCGGCCCCACGTCCGGGCCGACATCGACGTCTTCCGGAAAGACATCGAAGGCAGGACCGCGCCGGGTCCGCAAAGCGATCGCGAATGCGTCGCCCTGGTCAAGAAGGCCATTCCGGAGATCGGCAATACCGCCGAATGGCGGGCCGGCACCAGCATCAAGGGTCCCGGCGATCCGCCCCTCGAAAAAGGCACCGCCATCGCCACCTTCGGCAAGGATGGCACCTACGGCACCGCGCAAGGGAAACACGCCGCGCTCTATCTTCGCGACGAAGAGAGGAACGGCGAAAAGGGTATTGTCGTACTCGATCAATGGGCGGAACGAAATGCCGATCCGGCAACCGGGCAGAGAAGGCGATTGCCTAAATCGGCGAGCGAGCGCTTCATTCCTTATGCCGGTCATGGCGGGATCAACGATGCGTTCAGCTATTCGGTCATTCGCAGGGGAGGCACCAGATGAAGAAGGGGCTTGTAGTCTTGGTGGCCTTGTTCGCGACCGTGACGGGATTTCCCGTCCAGGCCGTCCCCCAGTCGCCCCAAGATAGCTCTCGCGAGGTCGCCATCGCCTGTCCGCTGACTTGGCCGGGCAAGGATGGTCAAGGCGCAAAGCTTCGACGAACGCATGTCCTTTGGGGCTATTCGATCATTATGGCTCCCGCTCCGGAAGACCCTCAATTTTGGGGCCAGGGACCAGGTGAAATCCAGATGGATTGCATCTATGACGGGGAATATCACTTGACCCTAGAGGTTCCGGGCCATCCGGCAAGGTGCCACGTCATCGATGCCGACGACGGCGATCCGGACCGCTGGCCGTATATTTGCCTGACCCGTCCCGGCCCGGATGGTCATCTGGGTCCGGTCAGGCAGATTCTGGCGGAGCGGCTGGACCTGGGGACGGAGATCCAGGGCTTCGGGCTGCGCTGGACGGCGGAAAGGGTTCTGGCGGCGGCACGGGCCGGCGGCTACGGCGTCGAGACGACAACCGGCGCCGACGGCCGGATCGCGCGGGTGCGGGCATCCGGGAAGGACGGCCGGGTGGACGTCCTGTTCTCGGCCGCGACCGGCCTGTCCCGCGAAGTGGTCTGGCCCGGTCCCAGGGAACCGAAGAAGGCCCGCCTGGACTTCACCAAGGCCCTGGCGCTCCGTTTCGGCCTCAGCTACGAGCTTTCCGGCCTTCTTCACCGCGACGCATCGACCGACCGCCGGAAAAGCCCCGTCGCCCCCGTGGTCCTGGACCTGGTCCAGCGGTCCGGGCCGGGTCCGGGGGATTGGCACCACACCGTCCATTTGATCGACCTCGACGCCCCGGAAGCGACGAAATAGCGTCACATGCGGTTGGCTTCTTCCACCTGGGTGAAATAGCGCTGGACGGCGCGGGCGATGGCGGTGGCGATCCGGTCGCGATGTTCCTTGCCGCGCAGCGCCTTTTCCTCCTGCTTGTGGGACAGGAAGCCCAGTTCCACCAGCACCGAGGGGATATCGGGCGCCTTGAGGACGGCGAAGCCGGCGAAGCGATGGGCGTTGGGCAGGGTGGTCACGTCGCGTTGCAACTCGCCCACCAGGCGCCCCGCCAAGTGGGCCGACTGGTTCATGGTCTCGCGCTGGGTGAGGTCGATGAGGATGTTGGCGACCTCGGGCGGTTCGTCGTCCAGGTTGATGCCGGGGATCAGGTCGGCCTTGTTTTCCTTCTCGGCCAGCATGGCGGCTTCCTTGTCGGAGGCCTTTTCCGACAGCGTATAGACCGACAGCCCGCGGATGCCGTTGGCGGCGATGGCGTCGGCATGGAGCGAGATGAACAGCTCGGCCCCCGCCTTCCGCGCGATTTCCACCCGCTTGCGCAGGCGGATGAAGACGTCGCGCTCGCGCGTCAGCACCACCTGGAAGCGGCCGGTCCTTTCCAGGGCCGTCTTGAGTTCGCGGGCCATGCTGAGGGTGATGTGCTTCTCGTAGATGCCCGATACGCCGACCGTGCCGGGGTCGGCGCCGCCGTGCCCGGCATCGATGGCGATGACGTGCTTGGCCGGCGCCCGGCCCTTGGATTCCGGCTTGGCGGGAGCGCGCGGAACGGCCGCCTCCTGGCGGAGATTCCCGGCCGCCGGCTTGCGGGCCCCGGTGGCCACCGGAATGGCCTCGGGCTTGTCGTCCTGGACCTCGCGGGTCGGCGCCGGCGCCTTCCTTTCCGCCTTGGCCGTCCTGTCCGTCTCGCCGGGACGGGTGGTGGCCACCACCTTCTTCTCCGGCTGCTTGAGGCCGCGGACGAAGGCCTCGTGGCTGGTCGTCCCCAGATCGACCACCAGGCGGTATCCGCTGTCGCCGTCCGGCTCGAGCATGGCGGCGCGATTCACCGTCGTAGGTCCCTTGGTGTCCAGCACCAACCGGGTCACACCCTGCTGGAAGCGGCCGTAACGCAACTGATGCAGCAGACCGGCATCCTGCGGCAAGGGCCGCGGCGGCAGGCGCCAGCCGACCTCGGGCATGTCGATCACCACCCGGTAGGGCGCCGCCAGAGTGAAGACACTGAAGGCGATCGGCTGGGTGATGTCGAGGACGACGCGGGTGGAAGCCGCGTGGTCGGCGACGCGGAGGTCGGTCACCACCGCCGTGCCCGCATGGACGGACCCGCCGGCCAGAAGGCCGGACAGCAAACCTAGCGCCGCCGCCATACGGCGGGCCAGAAGGTCGAAGCGGAACGCCATTCGGGAAAGGGTCACGTGCCAGTCCTTGACTCGCGAAGATTCTTTTAGCCTTTCCCGCCGCCTGCCGCAATGGCTACCGAAAGGCCTTGCGGAAGGCGACGATCTTGCCTGAATCCGAACAAGTCGATTGTCGAACGGAAATCCTACCGTTATGTTAACGGCGGCAGTGGCCCGCCCACCGCCGGGGAAGCGATTCTTTCTAATTTTTCCTCCGGCGATTGGACGATGCGGCCGCTCCAGACGTCGGCGCCTTCCGGAATCCGGGGAAAAGGTCGCTTCGGCGCCTGATTCGAAATCTTGAGGTTTTTTCATGCCGGCATGGGCAGAGAGCGTCGATCTGGGGATGAGGCCGAACGGGGCCTCACCATCCGCGCCCCCACGGGGACGGACCGAATCGGCCAGCGCCTCTGCCGGCTTTTCCTGCAACGGTATCGTCTTCGTCCGGCGTCGCGGCGCCGTTTCTCTGGCGCGAGTCCGGGCGAGGCATTGGAGTAACGTGGTTCATGGCAACCAAAAGAATGCTTATCGATGCCACCCACCCGGAGGAGACCCGGGTCGTGGTGCTGAGCGGCAACCGCCTGGAAGATCTGGACATCGAGGCTGCGCATCGCAAACAGCTGAAGGGCAACATCTACCTCGCCAAGGTCACCCGGGTTGAACCGTCGCTGCAGGCGGCCTTCATCGAATATGGGGGCAACCGGCACGGGTTCCTGGCCTTCAACGAAATCCATCCGGATTACTACCAGATCCCGGTCGCCGACCGTCAGGCGCTGATGGCCGAGCAAGAGGCCGAGGACAAGGCCGCCGCCGAGCGCGAGGGCGAACGCACCCCCGGAGCCGGCGGCGACGGTCAGGAAGTGGAGTTCTTCGGCGGCGGCGACGACGAGGACATGATGTCCCACCGCATGCCGGCCGCCTACCGGCGCTACAAGATCCAGGAAGTGATCAAGCGGCGCCAGATCCTCCTCGTCCAAGTGGTCAAGGAGGAACGCGGGAACAAGGGCGCCGCGCTTACCACCTACATCTCATTGGCCGGCCGCTATTGCGTGCTGATGCCCAACACGGCGCGGGGCGGCGGCATCTCGCGCAAGATCGCCAGCGGTACCGACCGCAAGCGCTTGAAGAAAATTCTCGCCGACCTGGATATCCCGGACGGCATGGCGGTCATCGTGCGAACCGCGGGCGCCCAGCGCACCAAGGCCGAGATCAAGCGCGACTACGAGTATCTGTCGCGGCTCTGGGATACCATCCGCGAGACGACCCTGCAGTCGTCGGCACCGGCCCTGATCTATGAAGAAGGCGACCTGATCAAGCGCTCGATCCGCGATCTCTACGGCAACGACATCGACGAGATCATCATCGAGGGCGAGGACGGCTACCGCAGCGCCAAGGACCTGATGAAGGTGCTGATCCCCAGCCACGCCAAGAAGGTCCAGCCCTATCGCGATCCCGCGATTCCGCTGTTCCACCGCTACCAAGTGGAAAGCCAGTTGGACGCCATGCATTCGCCCGTGGTGCAACTCAAGTCGGGCGGCTACATCGTCATCAATCCGACCGAGGCGCTGGTTGCCATCGACGTCAACTCTGGCCGTGCCACCCGCGAGCGCAACATCGAGGAAACGGCGGTCAAAACCAACGTCGAAGCCGCGACCGAAATCGCCCGTCAGTTGCGCCTGCGCGACCTGGCCGGCCTGATCGTCATCGACTTCATCGATATGGAGGTATCGCGCAACCAGAGCCAGGTCGAGCGCCGCCTCAAAGACGCCCTGAAGAGCGATCGCGCCCGCATCCAGGTGGGACGCATCAGCGCTTTCGGATTGCTCGAGATGTCTCGCCAGCGCCTGCGGCCGAGCCTGCAGGAGACTTCCTTCCTGCCCTGTACCCATTGCGGCGGCACGGGTCAGCGGCGGTCGACGGAATCGGCCGCCCTGGTGGTGCTGCGCGCCATCGAGGAGGAAGGCATCCGCCACCGTTCCAGCGCCATCACCGTCCACTTGGCGACCGAGGTGGCTCTCTACCTGCTCAACCAGAAGCGTGCCGCCCTGGCCGAGATCGAGGCTCGCTACGGCTTCACCGTGACCTTGGCCCAGGACGACACTCTGGTTCCGCCGGCCCATCGCGTCGACCGGGTGCGGGGCGAAGGCGTTCCGGCCGGAGAAATGCCGGCCGAACGTCCAGAAGTGTCGCGGCCGACCGAAGACGAGGAGCCCGCCGTCGAGCCGGTCGGCGAACGCGAAGTCACCGAAGAGCCTGCCGAAGGGGGCGAGAATGGCGAGGGTGGAGTCCGCCGCCGTCGCCGCCGCCGTCGCCGGCGGCGCGGGGAAGGCCGCGGCGAGGAAAGGGGTGAAGGGCGGAGCGAGACACGGGCCACCCCTCCCGTCGAAGGCCACGACGAGGACATCGACGACGACATGCCGATGCTCACCCCCGCCAACGCCCTGCCCGGCGAGTGGAATCCCCAGGAATCCCTGGAAGATGACGAGAGTGGAATCCCCAGGAATCCCTGGAAGATGACGACGAGGACATGGGGGAAGTTCGGACCGACGACGGTGGCGAGGAGCAGAACCGCGACGAGAACGGTCGCCGCCGTCGGCGCCGCGGCCGTCGGGGCGGACGCCGCCGCGGCCGGGGAGGACCGGAAGATATGCCGGCCGCCGAGGCCGGTGGCGAACCCGGACTGCTGCCGGCTCCCGAGGCGCCGCCGCTTCTGGAAAGTCCCGAACAGCCGATCCTGCTGGAACAGCCGGAAGGCGAGCGCAAGGCCGAGGAACGCCGTCGCGGCCGCCGTCCCCGCCGTCCCCGCAAGGGCGAGGAAGCCGTTCCCGTCGAGGCAGATACGGAAACCCCCGAGGTCATCTACGCCGGGTCTCCGCAGCCGGAAGTCATCTATGCCGGCCCGCCCGAACCCGAGGTGATCTACGCCGGTCCGCCTCCGGCCGAGGACGAGGTGCCGGCCGAGAAGCCCAAGCGCATCCGCCGTCCGCGCCGCAAGGCCGGGGAAGAAGCGCCGGCTGCGGTCGAAGAGGCGGTTGCGGTCGCTCCCGAGCCGGAGAAACCGGCACCCACCCCCGAGCCGGAGCCGGCGATGGTCGATCCGGCGGCGGCGAGGACCCAGGTGATCGACGTCGACGCACCGCCCCCCGACGCACCGCGACGCTCCGGCTGGTGGAAGCGCTGAGTCGGGACGGACCGAGGAATGGGAAGGGCGGCCTCGGCCGCCCTTTTCCTTGTCCCTCGCCGGGCGCCGCCTCCGGCGGCTTGGCCGCGGCCGCTTCACACGTCCAAATTCGCCACCTTCAACGCATTCTCCTGGATGAAGTCGCGGCGGGGTTCGACCAAGTCGCCCATCAGGGTGGAGAAGACCTCTTCCGCGTCGTCGGTGTGGTGGACCTTGACCTGCAGCAGGGTGCGGGCGTTGGGGTCCAGGGTGGTTTCCCAGAGCTGGCCGGGGTTCATCTCGCCCAGTCCCTTGTAGCGCTGGAAGGCGATGCCCTTGCGGCCCAGTTCAATGGCCGTGTCGACCAGGGATACCGGACCGGTGATGACGTACTCCTTCTCCTTGGCCAGCAGCTTGCCGTGGCGGCCGTAGAGCTTTTGTAGCGGTCCGGCCCGTTCGTCCAGGCGTCGGGCCTCGGCGCTGCGGATCAGGTTGTGGTCGATGGCATGGCGCTCGCCGACGCCCCGGAGCGTCCGGGTGAAGGCGAGGCCGCCATCGTCCAGCACCGTGCCGTGCCAGCCCCGGTCGGTGGCCGTTTCCAGCGCGTCCAGCCGCTTGGCGACGAATTCCGCGGTCTCGGCTGCCAACGCGGCGTCGGACAGCAGCTTGGGATTGAGCACTCCCAGGATGGCCGCCTGCTCGACGATGGCCAGCGGCACGTGGCGCGACAAGTGGGACAACTGGGTCTTCACCTGGCGGGCTTCCTCGACCAGGACGCGCAGGTCGGCCCCGGCCACTTGGGTGCCGTCGTGGGCGGTGAAGACCGTTCCCTCGCCGATGGCGGTGTCGAACAGGTAGGCTTCGAGAGCCCGGTCGTCCTTCAGGTAGACCTCGGAATTGCCGCGCTTGGCGCGATAAAGCGGCGGCTGGGCGATGTAGAGGTAGCCCCGCTCGATCAGGTCCGGCATCTGCCGATAGAAGAAAGTCAGCAGGAGAGTGCGGATGTGGGAACCGTCCACGTCGGCGTCGGTCATGATGATGATCTTGTGGTAGCGGCACTTGTTGGCGTCGAAATCGTCGCGCCCGATGCCGGTGCCGAGGGCGGCGATCAGGGTGCCGATCTCGGCAGATGACAGCATCTTGTCGAAGCGCGCCCTTTCCACGTTCAGGATCTTGCCGCGCAAGGGCAGAATGGCCTGATTGGCGCGGTCGCGCCCCTGCTTGGCCGAGCCGCCGGCCGAATCGCCCTCGACGATGAAGAGTTCGGACAGCGCCGGGTCGCGTTCCTGGCAGTCCGCCAGCTTGCCGGGCAGCGAGGCCATGTCGAGCGCCCCCTTGCGCCGGGTCAGTTCGCGCGCCTTGCGGGCCGCTTCGCGGGCCGCCGCCGCCTCGACGATCTTGCCGATCACCTTGCGCGCTTCGGCGGGATGCTCGCCGAACCAGCGTTCCAGGCATTCGCCGATGACGTTCTCGACCACCGGCCGTACTTCGCTGCTGACCAGCTTGTCCTTGGTCTGCGAGGAGAACTTGGGGTCGGGCACCTTGACCGACAGTACGCAGGTCAACCCTTCGCGGGCGTCGTCGCCCGACATGGCGACCTTGGCCTTCTTGGCGATGCCGCTTTCGTTGGCGTAGGCGTTGACCGTGCGGGTCAACGCGCCGCGAAAGCCTGCCAGGTGGGTGCCGCCGTCACGTTGCGGGATGTTGTTGGTGAAGCAGAGCATGTTCTCGTGGTAGCTGTCGTTCCACTGCATGGCCATTTCGACGGTCATGCCGTCCCGTTCGGCCCGCGCCACCACCTTCGGGCTGTGCAGGGAGGTCTTGGACCGGTCCAGATAGGTGACGAAGGCTTCCAGACCACCCTCGTAGTGCAGTTCGACGACCTTCCTTTCCACATGGCGGGCGTCGGTCAGCTTCAGGCGCACGCCCGAATTCAGGAAAGCCAGCTCGCGCAGGCGATGCTCCAGGGTGGCGTAGTCGAACTCGGTCATCGTGAAGATGGTCTTGGAGGGCAGGAAGGTAACCTCCGTGCCGGTCAGCGGCTTGCCACCCGCCAGCGGCGCCTCGCCCACCATCTTGAGCGGGGCTTCCGCGTCGCCGAGGCGGAAGCGCATGGCGTATTCCTTGCCGTCGCGCCAGATGCGCAGGTCGAGGAATTCGGAAAGCGCGTTGACCACCGACACGCCCACCCCGTGCAGCCCGCCCGATACCTTATAGGAATTCTGGTCGAACTTCCCGCCGGCATGGAGCTGGGTCATGATGACCTCGGCTGCCGACACACCTTCTTCCCTGTGCATGTCGACCGGAATACCGCGGCCGTTGTCCCGCACCGTACAGGAACCATCGCCGTTCAACACCACCTCGACCAGGTCGCAATGGCCACCCAGGGCCTCGTCGATGGCGTTGTCCACCACCTCGTAGACCATATGGTGAAGGCCCGAGCCGTCGTCGGTGTCGCCGATGTACATGCCGGGGCGCTTGCGCACCGCGTCCAAGCCCTTGAGGACCTTGATGGACTCCGCGTCGTAGGTCTGTTCCTTGATATCGGTCATGGGGCTCCTAATGCGCCGCGGTCACGGCGGCATCCTCGACGGTGAAGAATTGGGCTCGCGCCCCCAAGGGGGCGAAAAGGGCGGCGTCTGTGCCGGTCATCCAGGCCTGGGCCTTGAGGTCCAGAAGTTCGTCGAACAGGGCTTGGCGGCGCACCGAATCCAGGTGGGCCGCCACCTCGTCCAGCAGCAAGATGGGCAGGCTGCCCCGTTCCGCGGCTTGCAGGCGGGCGTTGGCGAGCACCAGGGCGAGCAGCAGGCCCTTCTGCTCGCCGGTGGAACAGAGACCGGCCGCCTGGTCCTTGCCCAAATGGCGGACCGCCAGATCGCTCCGATGGGGGCCGATGCCGGTGGCGCCATCCTGCCCGTCTTGGGATCGGCGGGCGGCGAGGGCCGACCGGAGACGGTCCTCGGCCTCCAGGGCCGGCATGGCGGCCAACCAGCCTTCGACCGTACCCTCGACCGCCAGAGCGGCGCGTGGGAAGGGGCCGGGGGCCTGGCGAGCGCAGAAGGCTCCCAGCCGGTCGGCCATGTCGAGGCGCGCGGCGGCCACCGCCACGCCCTTGCCCGCCATGGTGTCTTCCAGGGCCGACAACCAGGCTCCATCGCCCTGGCCGTCGCGCAGCAGGCGCAGCCGTTCGCGCATGGCATGTTCGTAGCCTGCCACCCGTCCGGCATGGGCCGGGTCGGCACTGAAGACCAGTCGGTCGAGAAAGCGACGCCGTGCCTGCGGACCTTCCAGGAACAGGCGGTCCATCTGCGGGGTGAGCCAATGGACCGACAGGTATTCGGCCAGGGTCGACTGGTTGCGAACGGTCTCGCCGTTGATGCGCACCGTGCGCTTGTCGCCCGTCTGTCCGGTCCCGACTTCCAGCGGTCCGTCGGACGTGGCGAGGCTGGCCGCCACCGCCCATTCCGGCCCCCCGCCCTGGCGGGCCACCTCGGACAAGGGCGCGCCGCGCAGGCCACGTCCCGGCACCAGGTAGGAGATGGCCTCCAGCAGATTGGTCTTGCCCGCCCCGTTGGCCCCGGCGACCACGACCGGCCGCGAGTCGGTCTCCAGGCGCAGGTGGCGATAGCCCCGGAAATCCGTGAGGGTCAGACGCGACAGGGACACACATCCCCCGCCCTCCACCGCAAAAGCGGGGAGGCCGGTATCGGGTCGGATCGGAACCATACCGGCTAGGCCGTTCAGGGGCGTCGTCCTCACACTCGCATGGGCATCAGCACGTAGAGCGCGCTGGGGTCGTCGGTTTCGCGCATGATGGTGGGCGCGGCGGCGTCCGCCATGACGAAGCGTACCGACTCGCCTTCGACCTGCTGGGCGATATCCAGCAGGTAGCGGGAATTGAAGCCGATCTCGAGCGGGGTGCCCTGGTAGGCAACCTCGATCTCCTCGGTCGCGGTGCCGTTTTCCGGGCTGGAGGCCGACAGGGTGAGGGTGTCCCTTTCGATGGATAGCTTCACCGCCC
Source organism: Magnetospirillum sp. WYHS-4 (assembly GCA_039908345.1). Taxonomy (NCBI): domain Bacteria; kingdom Pseudomonadati; phylum Pseudomonadota; class Alphaproteobacteria; order Rhodospirillales; family Rhodospirillaceae; genus Magnetospirillum; species Magnetospirillum sp. WYHS-4. The sequence goes on along the minus strand of JAMOBD010000073.1, from coordinate 10,115 downwards.
GCGACTTCTCGCTGGAAATGGCGGAAACGCGGTCGACGGCCTCGGTGAACAGACGACGGTCGACTTCCCATTCCTTGTCGTTGCCGGTCGGAATGACCCGCTCGTAGTCGGGGAAGGTCCCGTCGATCAGCTTGGATGTCATCTGGATGTCGTCGAAGGCGAAGCGGATCTTGGTCTCCGAAAGGGAGACGGCGATCTCGGCCACGGTTTCCTCGATCAGCTTGCGCAGTTCGTTGACCGTCTTGCGCGGCACGATGACGCCCGGCATGCCGGTGGCGCCCTCGGGCAGCGGCGCCTCGACGCTGGCCAGGCGATGGCCGTCGGTGGCCACGGCGCGCAGCACATCGACCCCGGCCCGCTGCGAGGCATGCAGGAAGATGCCGTTCAGGTAGTACCGGGTTTCCTCGGTCGAGATGGCGAAGCGGGTGCGGTCGATCAGGCCGCGCAGTTCGCCCGCCGGCAGGAAGAAGGTATGGGGCAGATCGCCGCCGGCCATCACCGGGAAGTCCTCGGTGGGCAGACAGGATAGCGTGAAGCGCGAGCGGCCGGACCGCAGGGTGAGCTGGCCATCGCCACCGCTTTCCAGGCCCACCTGGGCGCCCTCGGGCAGCTTGCGGACGATTTCGTAGAGCGTGTGAGCGGGCGCCGTAGTGGCTCCGCCCGCCCCCACGTCGGCATCGACCGATTCGACGATGTCGACATCCATGTCGGTGGCGTTCAGCGACAGCCGTCCGTCACGGGCTTCCAGCTTGACGTTGGACAGGATGGGGATGGTGTTGCGCCGTTCGACGACGCTTTGCACGTGCCCCAGCGACTTCAACAGCGCCGCCTTTTCGATGGTCAGTTTCATGGCGTCTCCCGTATCTCCCTCTTCCCAGGGCGCGGCGGGCGCCCCGGCCCTAACGGGCAGCAGTCTGCGGGGTTGCGGAAAAGGCTCCGCGAAATGGCGGGGGCATTATAACAAAGCCCCCGCCAATCCGAAGCGATTTTAGCGAGCGGGAAAGTCCGGAACCGTGGAAATCGGCGCATGAGCGCTTCACCCCCTTGAAAGGATGTCGCGTCGGCCTTCCCGCCTTGATTATCCCAGGCCCGCGCCCGACATGGATGGCAGGCCGTCGGTTATGGCCTGTTCCGCCAGCCTTTCTTCGTGTAATGAACGCGACGCCGAAAGAGGGGGGATCAGCACATGGCACGCATCCTGGTCATCGACGACGATCCGCGCATCCGGCTGCTGATCCGCCGCATCCTGGAAGGGGACGGCCATGCCGTGGAGGAAGCGGGCAACGGATCGGCCGGCGTCGACAAGCAATGCGTGACCCCCTTCGATCTCGTCATCACCGACATCGTCATGCCCGACCAGGAAGGAGTGGAGACCATCCGCGTTCTGAAGCGGCGGTTCCCCGCCCTGCCCATCGTCGCCATGTCGGGCGGCGGCGGCGGCAGCCTGGACTACTTGGAGATGGCCCGCAAGATGGGGGCGAGCGCCGTGCTCGCCAAGCCCTTCACCAACCTCGACGTCACCGGGACCGTCAGCGGACTGTTGGTCGCGACCTGAGGGTCATAGCCACTTCATCCAGCGCAGCACCAGCCACTGAAGCGGCAGCATGGTCAGGATCAGGCCCACCAGGACCAGGAAGGCCCAGGGCCAATCGTGGCCGGGAATGCCGGCCAAGTTGGCGCCCAGCATGCCCGCGACCAGGCTGGGCGGCAGCAGCATGGCGGCCACCAGGGTGAAGCGGTTGGATATCTTGGCGATCTCCTCGGAAATGCGCGAGGTGAGGTCTTCGTGCAGGATGGTGGTGCGGTCGCGGATCGAGTCCAGGCTTTCGATATGGCGCACGACCCGGTCGTAGACCTCGCGGAGCAGGATCTTGTCTCCCTTGCGCAGCCAGGCCGCGTCGTCGGTTTGCAGCCGGTAGAGAGCCTCGCGCTGGGGGCCCAGGTAGCGGCGCAGGTGGATCGCTTGGCGCCTTGTCCGCGACAGGGCCGGGCGCCAGTCGGCGGTGGCCGAATCCAGGGTGGTATCTTCCAGTAGATCGACCTCGTCCTCCAGGTCTTCGACCATGGGTTCCACGTGGTCGATGACCTTGGCGGTGATCTGGACGAACAGGTGCCCGGCACCCCTTGGGCCGCGTCCCCGCACCAGATGGCGCCGGATGTCGCGCAGCGCCGTGAGGGAATGCTCGCGGTCGCGCAGGGAAATCAGCCGCGTGCCCTCGGCCCAGATATGGATCGGCACCAGTTCGGTCTCGCGGCTGCCGTCCAGAAAGTTGACGCCGCGCATGACCACCAGCAGCGAATCCCCCACGTCCTGGACGCGCGGCCGCGATTCGTCGGCCAGCAGGGCCAGCGCCTCGGCACGCTCGATGCCGCTTTCGTCCAGCACCCAGTCCTGGGCCTCGGCTGTGTTGCGTTCCAGATGCACCCAAAGATAGCCGTCCGCCGGCTTCCAGGCCCGGATACCGTCCCAGTCCAGGTCGCGGCAGCCGCCCTTGCCGTCCAGGAGGGCGGCGAACCGCAGGCCCGGCTGGGTGCCGAACAGCAGTTCCGGCTCAGCGGCCATGGGACGCCCCCGCAGCCAGGCCTTCCGGTCGCCCGACCACGACGAAGGCCAGGCCATCCGGATCGAGCAGGCGCCCAGCCAGACCGTTGACCTGTTCCAGGGTCACGGCTTCGATGTAGGCGTTGCGCCGTTCCAGGTAGTCGATTCCCAGTCCGTCCACCTGGATGGACGCCAGGGTGGCCGCGATGCGGTCGCTGGAACTGAAGCGCAGGGGAAAGGACCCGGTCAGGTAGGTCTTGGCGTCCTGCAGTTCCGGCGCGCCGACTCCCCGGACGGCCAGACGCCGCCATTCCTCCCGCACCACGGCGACCGTCTCGGCGGCGCGGGCGTTCGCGGTGCCGGCGCTGCCGGCCAGCAGGGCGGAAGCGTCGCGGGGTTCCAGGTGGCTGCTCACAGAATAGGCCAGGCCGCGCTTCTCGCGGACCTCCTCGAACAGCCGCGAACTGAAAGTGCCGCCGCCCAGGATATGGTTGAGCACGAAGGCGGCGTAGAAATTCGGGTCCTTGCGCTTCAATCCCGCCTGGGCGAAGGCGATGGTGCTTTGCGGGACCGCCAGGTCGACGACCTCGACCCGTCCCTTGGCGGGTTCGATGTCGGGCAGGGCCCAGGAGGCCGCCTTGGCGGGCAGACCTCCGAAGGTTTCGTCCAGCAGGCGCCCCAGGTCGGCGGGCGCGATATCGCCGGCCACGCCGACGAACAGGTTGTCCCGCGCCAGGCGCCGGGCGACGAAGGTTCTGAGGTCCTCGGTGCGCACCGCCCCCAGGCCCGCGAGGGTTCCCTTGGCCGGCCGGCCGTAGGGATGGCCGGGAAAGAGCGCCGCCTGCAGCCGGTTGTCGGCCAGGGCGCCGGGGCTGGTCGATTCCTGCTTGAGCATGGCCGCCAACTGCCCGCGGATGCGTTCCACAGGCTCGGCGTCGAAGCGCGGCGCGGTCAGGGCGAGGCGCAGCAGCCGGAAGGCTTCCTCGCGGTTTTCGGACAGGGTCTTGACCTGCCCGGAGAAGGTGTCGCGGCCGGCATCGAAATGCAACGAGATTGCCAGATCGTCCAGGCGCCCCTGGAAGCCCTGGGAATCCAGTTCGCCCGCCCCTTCGTCCAGCAGTCCGGCCACCATGCGGGCCAGTCCGTCCTTGCCCGCCGGATCAAGGGCGGAACCACCCCGGAAAATCAGGTTGAGGGAGATCACCGGATTGGCGGAATCGCGGATCAGCCAAGCCTCGATACCACCCGGCGAGACCACCCGCTCGACCGGCAGGGCCGCCTGGGCGCAGGCCGCCCAGAAGGCGACGAAAAGGGAAAGAACCCACAGTCTCATGCCAAACGCCCAATGAATTGGCCGGTTGGTATCTTTATCCTTGGCCCTCGCCGGGCGCTCGCTCCGCTCGCTTGGCCGCGGCCTCAATGGCCGCTCGATGCCGGCCAACGAGTCAGGTCCAGTGTTGGCCGGCATCACGGCTTCGCCCCTTCTTCCTTCGGCGCCATCAGCAGGGAGGTGACCGAAGCCTTCTGCCCCAGAACGGCGCGGGCGGCGGCGTTGACCTGTTCGAGCGTGACGGCGCGCAGGCGATCCGGCCAGTCCTCCACCGTCGCCACGGAAAAGCCGCGGGCCAGGGCGGCGCCCAAGCTGTGGGCGCCGGCCGTCAGGCTGTCCCGGGCATAGGTTCCGTCGGCCAGCAGCTTGCTCTTGGCACGCGTCACCTCGGCCTCGGCAAGCCCCTCCTTGAGGACCTGGGCGAGTTCAGCCTCGACGGCGGTTTCCACGGCTTCCAGGGACAGGCCGGCGGCGGGGGAGGCATGCAGGGTGAACTCGGCAGGGCCTATCGCCTCGGCGGAATAGCTTGTCCCCGCGTTGACCGCGATGGCCCTTTCCACCACCAGCTTGCGGTAGAGCCGGCTGGTGGACCCGCCGCCCAGGGCTTCGGCCAAGATGTCGAGCGCGGGCGCCAGGGCGGTATCGCCCCAGGCCAAGCCGGGGGCCAGGAACATGCGGGCCCAGGACGGCTGGCGGACCCGGGCGTCGGCGTGCAGGACTCGTCGGGCGACCAGCGGCGGCGGTTCGGCAGGATGACGGCGTGGCGGCGTATCGGCGACCGGCAGGACGCCGTAGTATTTTTCCGCCAACGGCTTCAGCTTTGCCGCCGTGATGTCGCCGGCCACCACCAGCACGGCGTTGTTGGGCGCGTACCAGCGGCGGTAGAAGGCCATGATATCGTCGACCGTCAAGCCCTCGATCTCGTGCATCCAGCCGATCACCGGCCGGCCGTAGGGATGGTTCAGATAGAGCGCGGCTTCCGCCTGTTCGCGCAGCACGGCCCCCGGATTGTTTTCGACGCGCAGGCGACGTTCCTCGAGGATCACCTGGCGTTCGGGCTCGATGATTTCCGGAGTCAGGGTCAGGTTGACCATGCGGTCGGCTTCCAGGGCCATCACGGTTTCCAGCCGGTCGACCGCGATGGTCTGGTAGAATCCCGTGTAGTCGTGCGAGGTGAAGGCGTTCTCCTGGCCGCCCAGGCGGGCCACGGTGGCCGAGAACTCGCCGTTGGGATGGGCGGCGGTTCCCTTGAACATCAGGTGTTCGAGGAAATGGGCGATGCCCGACTTGCCGGGCGGCTCGTCCGCACCGCCCACCCTGTACCAAACCATGTGGGTGACCACGGGAACGCGGGGATTGGCGATCGCCACCACCTGCATGCCGTTGGCCAGGGTGAAGGTCTCGGGGTTGAAGACGGCCGCCGCCGCCTGGCCGTTCCACACGGCGGCCAGCAGGGCGGCCCCGAAAAGGAGGAGCCCGCGCGCCATCCTACTTGAAAAGGCCTTCCAGCAGGCCCTTCTGCTTGCGCTCGATGCTGGCGGAATCTCCCTCGTTGACCGGCTTGCCGAGCGCCTGGTTTTCCTGAATACGCTTGTTTTCCTTGGTGGGATCGACGGTCTTGGCCTTTTCGGGGCTCTTGTCCCAGAACATGATCTTTTCGGTGAAGGCCTTGTCCTCCTCGGCCAGGATGGAGGTCTCGCGGTTGATGGTCTCGCGGATGCCGGCCTCGGCGTCGTTGACGCCGGTACGCTTCATCAGGGCCTGCAGGCCCGGCGAGGCGCCCTGCACCGCGACGCGGGACGAGCTGTTGCCCGTGAGCGCGCTACGGGCATCCCGGCGCGGATCGACGTTCTGGGTCGGCGCGGCGCCGGGCTCGGGCGGCCGGAGGGTGGAATCGGGCGGCACGCTGAGCGGCGCCCGCCGGTAGACGGCGAACTCGTCCGGGGCATGCTTGGTCATGCCCAACGTATCCTTGACACCTTCGCACCCACCCAGAAGGCCGATGGCCAGGCCGGCGGCGGCGATGCCGAATAGTCCGTTCCTCATCATGCGGAGTCCTTGCTGTCCGCCCCCTCTGGCGGAAGTTTAGGCTTTTCCGGGCCGGCGAACAAGGAGTCTAGCACCAAGGCCGCGGCCCCCACCGTGATGGCGGAATCCGCCAGGTTGAAGGCCGGCCAGTGATAGCCGAAGGCGTGGAAGTCCAGGAAATCGGCGACCGCGCCCCAGTGCAGGCGGTCGATCACGTTGCCCAGGGCCCCGCCGATCACCAGGCCGAGCGCCAGCGGCACCCAGCGGCCTTCAGCCTTTCGCAACCAAGCTACCAGGGCGGCGCAGATGACCAGGGCGACGGCGGTCAGCACCCAGGCGTTCCAGGGCGAGCCGGTATTGAACATGCCGAAGCTGACGCCCCGGTTCCAGGTCATCACCAGGTTGAAGAAGGGCGTCACCTCGATGACCCGGGACGGCTGCATGACGGCGCCGACCATCACCAGCTTGGTGATCTGGTCCAGCACCATGACCACGGCCGCCGGGACCAGGCCCCGGACCAGGCGGGCCCGGTCAGCCGGCGTGACGGCGAACGGCATCGGCGCACCGGGGGCAGAGGGTCGGATGGTCGGCTTCGGCGCCTACCTGGGGCAGGACTTTCCAGCAGCGCTCGCACTTGCTTCCCTGGGCCAGGCCGGGGACCACCTTGACCCCCGGCACGTCGGGCAGGGCGAAGGCGCCGTCGGGCGCCTCGCCGTCGGCGAAGCGGGCGTCGGAGGTGATGAACAGTTCCGCCACCTCTTCCGCCTTGAAGCCCTGGAAGGCCTCGCGGTAGCGGGCATCGGCGAAGACCGTGGGCGCGGCCTGCAGGCTGGAGCCGATGCGCTTGGCGGCCCGTTCGATCTCCAGGGCGCCGGTGACCGTCCGGCGCAGGTCGCGCAGGATGGACCACTTGGCGGCCAGGGCGTCGTCGCGCCATGCGGCCGGGATGGCCGGGAACTGGCGCAGGTGCACGCTCCGTTCATCCGGATGGCGCAGCAGCCAGGCCTCCTCGGCGGTGAAGCAGATGAAGGGGGCCAGCCAGGCGGTCAGACTCTCGAACAGGATGTCCAGCGCCGTGCGGGCCGCCCGGCGACGCGGACTGTCCAAGGCGTCGCAATAGAGACTGTCCTTGCGGACGTCGAAATAGAAGGCCGACAGGTCGACGGCGCAGAAATTATGCAGCTCGGTGAACAGCAGATGGAACTGGTAGTCCTCGCAGGCCTTGCGCAGCGCCCGGTCCATCTCGGCCACCCGGTGCAGCACCCAGCGTTCCAGTTCCGGCATCTCGGCATGGGGAAGGCGTTCTGCTTCCGTGAAGCCGTCCAGGTTGCCCAGCAGGTAGCGCAGCGTGTTGCGCAGGCGCCGATAGACATCGGCTTGTTGCTTGACGATCTCGGGGCCGATGCGCAGATCCTCGGAATAGTCGGACCCCACCACCCAGAGCCGGAGGATGTCGGCGCCGTTCTGTCCCACCACATCCTGGGGCGAGACCACGTTGCCCAACGACTTGGACATCTTCTGGCCGTCCTCGGCCATGACGAAGCCGTGGGTCAGCACCGCCTCGTAGGGTGCGCGACCTCGGGTGCCGCAGGATTCCAGCAGCGAGGAATGGAACCAGCCGCGATGCTGGTCCGACCCTTCCAGGTAGAGCGACGCCGGCCAGGCCAGGTCGGGGCGCTTTTCCAGCACGAAGGCATGGGTCGCCCCGGAATCGAACCAGACGTCCAGGATGTCGGTGACCTGGGTATAGTCGGCGGGGTCGTGCTCGGGCGCCAGGAAGCGGGCCGGATCGGACGAGAACCAGGCATCCGCCCCTTCCGCTTCCACGGCGGCGGCGATGCGGTCCAGCACTTGGCGGTCGCGCAAGGGCTCGCCGGTGCCCTTGTGCAGGAAGACGGCGATCGGCACGCCCCAGGCGCGCTGGCGCGACACGCACCAGTCGGGCCGGGTCTCGATCATGCCGCGCAGGCGGTTCCTGCCCGAAGCGGGGAAGAAGGCGGTGTTGTCGATGGCCGCCAAGGCCTTGGCGCGCAGGCCGTTCCTCTCCATGCCGATGAACCACTGCGGCGTGTTGCGGAAGATCAGCGGCGCCTTGGAGCGCCAGGAATGGGGATAGCTGTGCGACAGCTTTCCCTGGGCCATCAGGGCGCCCGCTTCCTTCAGCCTTTCCACCACCGCCTTGTTGGCGGGGAACCAAGCCTTGCCCTTCTTGTCCAGGTCCATGACCTTGACGCCGGCGAACAGGCCCACGTCCGGCAGGAACAGGCCGTCGGGCCCCACGGTGTCGGGCACCGCGACGCCGTGTTCCATGCCCAGTTCCCAGTCGTCCTGGCCGTGGCCGGGGGCGATGTGGACGAAGCCGGTGCCGGTTTCCACCTCGACGAAGCCGGCGGGCAGGGCGCGCACCGGAAAGCCGTAATAGGGATCGGCGGCATGGAAGGGGTGGCGGCAGACGACGCCGTCGAGGGCCCGGCCCTTGCCTTCCCAGAACACCTCGATTTCCTCGATTCCGGCTTCCCTGGCGAAGGCGGGATAACAGGCCACGGCGACGATCAGGCGGTCGCCCGGCTTGGCCGCGGCGGTCTCGGACACCTTCTTGATGGCGAAGCCCAGGTAGTCGATGTCGGCCCCGTAGGCCACCGCCCGGTTGCCGGGAATGGTCCAGGGCGTGGTGGTCCAGATGACGATGTTGGCGCCCTGGAATTCCGCCGGCCCTTCGGCGACGGGGAAGCGCACGTGGATGGTGGTCGAGGTATGGTCGTGGTACTCGACCTCGGCCTCGGCCAGGGCGGTCTTTTCGACGATCGACCACAGCACCGGCTTGGCGCCTTTGTAGAGCGAGCCGTCGAGAAGGAACTCACCCAGTTCGCGCACGATCTGAGCTTCGGCCGCGAAGGTCATGGTCGTATAGGGATCGTCCCAGTCGCCGACCACGCCCAGGCGCTGGAATTCCGCCTTCTGGACGTCGATCCACCGGGCGGCGAAATTGTCCTGGCCGGCGGCGCGGTACTTTTCCTCGATCTTCCATTCGATGGGCAGGCCGTGGCAGTCCCAGCCGGGCACGTAGTTGGCGTCCCGGCCCAGCATCTGCCTGGACCGCACGATCACGTCCTTGAGGATCTTGTTCAGCGCGTGACCGATGTGCAGGTGGCCGTTGGCATAGGGCGGGCCGTCGTGCAGGACGAACTTCTCGCGCCCCTTGGCGTCCTCGCGCAACAGGCGGTACAGCCCCATCTCTTCCCAGCGGGCCAGCAGCCGCGGTTCCAGTTGGGCCAAGCCCGCCTTCATCGGAAAGTCGGTGCGGGGCAGGAATACGGTGGTCTTGTAGTCCAGGCTCATGATCGATCCCTCAGGGCCGGGCGAGCAGCTTTCGCGCCTGCCGACAGTCGGCGGCGATTTGTGCCTTCAAATCCGCGATCCCGTCAAACTTCTTTTCCGGGCGGATGTGGTCGATCAAGGCGACGCGCAGGTGACGGCCGTAAAGATCGCCCGAAAAGTCGAACAGGTGGGCTTCCAGGACGATGTCATGGCCGCCGAAGGTGGGCCGGATGCCCAGGTTGGCGACGCCGTTCAGCCATTGGGTTTCCTCGCCCCGGTCGATGCCGGCGCGAATGGCGTAGACGCCGGCGGCGGGGCGGATGTAGTCGTCCAGGTGCAGGTTGGCGGTAGGGAAGCCGATGCCGCGGCCCCGCGCGTCGCCGTGCTCGATGCGGCCTTCGATCTCGAAGGCGCGGCCCAGCACGTGGGCGGCGCCCTTGGGATCGGCGTTCCACAGGCAGTCGCGCACCCGGGTGGAGGAAAAGACCTTGCCCTCGCCGTCCTTGACCGCGCCGACGCAGGTGAAGCCGAAACCGTGCATCTCGCCCCGGTGCAGCAGCATCTCGCAATCGCCCCGCCGGCCGTGCCCGAAGACGAAGTCGTAGCCGGAAACCACGTGGCTGGCGCCCAGGCCCTTGACCAGGATGTTCTCGATGAAGGCGTCGGCGGGCAGGCGGGCGAAGTCGGGATCGAAATGCAGCACCACCAGGGCATCGACGCCCAGGGCTTCGATCTGGCGGGCCTTGATGCGGAAGGGTGTCAGGCGGAAGGACGGGGCGTCGGGCCGGAAGACCGAGGCCGGGTGCGGCTCGAAGGTGAGCACGGCCCAGGGCTTGCCGGCATCGCGCGCCGCGCGGCCGGCTTCGCCGATCACCGCCTGATGGCCGCGATGGACTC
>JAMOBD010000072.1 GCA_039908345.1 Magnetospirillum sp. WYHS-4 | reverse complement strand
AGGCCGGCGATGCGCCGTGCGATGCCGTCCCGCGCCACGCCTTCGGCCTTTCCCACCAGGGTGGCGGGCTCGCCCAGGCCGGCCGGCAGGATGTCCTCGTCGCGCGGCCGGGGCAGGCCGGGCCAATTGTAATGGGCGTTGATGGCCGCAAGGCCAAGGGCCGCATCGGCGGGGTCCCAGGACAGGATCAGGGCGGCGGCTTCGGCCAAGGGGCGGCCGACCCATTTGTCCAGACCGTCCACGAAGGCGCGCGGCGCCGGCGCCAGCCCGGCCCCCTTGGGGCCTTCGACGAGCAGCCACTCCTTGCCGAGGGCGATGCGCCCGATCCTTCCCGCTTCGGCCCCCAGGCCAAGCAGGAGATCGCGGTAGAGACGATGGGGCCCCCACCAGCGCCAGAGGGCGGGCTCGTCGCAGGGTAGCAACGGCCCCAGGCCGCCGGAAAAGCGCAGCCAGTCCTCCAGCGCGCCGGCCGGCACGGCCACCAGGGTGGGAATGCCTTCCGCCATGGCGGCCATGATCTCGTCGGCGAGGCCCTTGTTGGCCCTTTCGCGGTCGCCGAATTTCTCGACCACGATCAGGTCGGCTCCCTCGGCGATGGCGCGACGCACCGGGCCGGTCGATTCCGCCAGCCCCGCCAAGTCGAGGGCACAGACACCCTCGGCGATCTGATCGGCGGTCGGGCGGGCGATGGCAATGCGGCGGCCGGTGTCGATTTCGACCGCGTCCATGCCGACCTTGGCACCGGCATCGTCCAGCAGGATTTCCTGGACCACGCCGCCGACCTTGAAGCCGCGCCGGCGCAGTTCCGCCGCGAAGCGGGCGAGCAGGCCGCGATCCGCGGTATCCCGGGTGTAAAGCACCGCGCCCGGCGGCAGCGGCGGCAGGAACGTGTCGCCATCCAGTGACATGGCGCTTTCATCGCCGGTTTGATGGAAAAAGGCAAGGCATGTGGAAGGATGGCATGGCCCATCCCCGATCTGCGCGGCCCAAGGTCCGCATCCTGATCGGCGCCGCGACCCAACTGGGGCCCGGCAAGGTCGATCTGTTGGAGGCGGTAGGCGCCGCCGGTTCCATCGCCGCTGCGGCCCGACGTCTGGGGATGTCCTATCGGCGTGCCTGGCTGTTGATCGATTTGGTCAACCGGTGTTTCCGTGGCGATCTTGTGGTCCGGAACAGCGGCGGCAAGGACGGGGGCGGGGCGCGGGTGACGCCGCTGGGCGGCGAGGTGTTGCGGCGCTACCGCGAGATCGAGGATCGGGCCATCCGGGCCGTGCGCCGAGAACTCGAAAGCTTTGCCGAATTGCTCGCGGAGCCGGCCGATGATCGGGATTTACCGCCTGTTAACCATGACTCTTAGGGTTTCCTTAAGGGCGGACGGGTTATCCATCGGACATCGATTCCATCGCTGGCCAGAGGGGCCGAGAGGGAAGGAATGTCCAGCCGGAGCATGCGCATCCATTCGTTCATCGATGTCGTGGGGCCCACGGGGCGTCCGCTGACCCGCGACGACCTGCCGCCGCCCGGCACCCAGCGCTGGGTCATGCGACGCAAGGCCGAGGTCGTCGCGGGCGTTCGCGCCGGCCTGATTTCGCTGGAAGAGGCCTGCGCCCTCTACAAGTTATCCATGGACGAATTCGCCGCTTGGCAACGGCTGCTCGATCGCCACGGCTTGGCGGGGTTGCGTACCACCCGCACCCAGGTTTATCGCGATACGGTGCCGGCCTTGGCCGCCGAATAGCCACATTTCCCGCTAGGCAGATTTTGCCGGGCGTTAACTTCTCCTTCACCATCCCGAGCTTAGAGTCGGAGCACGCATGAAAGGTGGCGTGCCGCCGGACGTTTCCGCCCGGCCCCGCCGCAAGGATGAAGGATCGGGCCATGGACGCATTCCTCCAAACGCTTCGCAATCTGGGGCCGGTGCGTCTCGCGATCGTCGGCGCGGTGGTCTTCGGCATGATCGCCTTCTTCATCTTCCTCACCACGCGCCTGTCGACTCCGCAGATGGCGCTGCTGTTCGGGGAACTGGACCCCGCCGATACCGGCAAGATCACGCAGCACCTGGAACAGTCGAAGGTTCCCTACGAAATCCGTAACAACGGTACGGCGATCTTCGTCCCCAACGACCAGGCGCACAAGATGCGCATGGACCTGACCAACAAGGGCGTCACGGCCGGCGGTTCGCTCGGCTACGAGATCTTCGACAAGAACGATTCGCTGGGCACCACCAATTTCCAGCAGAACATCAATCTGATCCGGGCCATGGAAGGCGAATTGGCGCGCACCATCAAGACGTTGGACGGGGTGCATGCGGCACGCGTCCACATCGTCATGCCGCGCCGCGAGCTTTTCAGTCGCGAACGCCAGGAGCCGTCCGCCTCGGTCATCCTAAAGATGAAGAGCAAGGGCCGTCTGGGACGCGAGCAGGTCCAGGCCATCCAACATCTGGTGGCCGGCGCCATTCCCAGCATGAATCCCAGCCGAATTTCGATCATCGACGACAAGGGCATGCTGTTGTCGCGCGGCTTCGAGGACTCCGCCTCGCCCCAGGCCGTGGCGGCCAAGGTCGAGGAGCAGCGCCTGGCCTTCGAACGGCGCATGGCCCGCACCATCGAGGATCTGCTGGAAAAGTCCGCGGGCTTCGGCAAGGTGCGCGCCGAGGTGTCGGCGGAAATGGACTACGACCGCGTCGCCACCACCGAAGAAAAATTCGATCCCGACGGGCAGGTGGTGCGCTCCACCCAGACCGACGAGGAAAAGGATTCCAGCAAGGAAGCCCAGCAAGAGCCGGTGTCTGTCGGCCAGAACCTTCCCGATGCCTCTACGTCCAGCGAGGGAGCTTCGGCTTCGGCGGCGCGCTCGCGCACCCATGAGACGGTGAACTTCGAGATTTCCAAGCGCGTCATCAACCATGTCCGCGAAGGCGGTATCGTCAAGCGGCTGTCCGTCGCCGTGCTGGTGGACGGGCACTATGCCAAGGACAAGGACGGCAAGACCACCTACGCCGACCGCAGCGAGAAGGAGATGGAACGCCTCGCCATGCTGGTGAAGGGCGCCATCGGCTTCGATGCCAAGCGCAACGATATCGTCGAGGTCATCAACATGCGCTTCGCCGAGCCCCCCACGCCGACCGACGAACCGCTCGAACTGTTCTTCGGCTTCGGCAAGGACGACTTGGTGCGTATCGCCGAGATCCTGGTGCTCAGCATCGTGGCGATCCTGGTCATCCTCCTGGTGGTGCGCCCCCTCATCACGCGGGCTTTCGAGGCCATGCCGAGCGCGCAGGCCGCCGAGGGCCTGCTGGCCGAGCGCGGCGGCGCGCCCGCCCTTACCGGGCCGGGCGGGCTGCCCTTGCCGGTTCCTTCCGAGGGCGGCGAGGAAGGCGAGAGCTTCGAGGAGCTTATCGACATCGACCGCGTCGAAGGCCGCGTCAAGGCTTCGTCGGTCCGCAAGGTCGGCGAGATCGTCGAGAAGCACCCCGAGGAAGCGCTGGCGATCATCCGGTCTTGGATGTATCAGGAAAGCTGAGTGAGAGCCTTGGGGAACCAGGCGTTCATGGCGCGCGTCAAGGACGACCATCGCAACCTGACAGGACCGCAGAAAGCCTCTGCTTTCATGTCGGTCCTCGCCGGCACCGGCGAGGAAGCACCGCTTATTTATTGAGGGCAAGGACCGGGATCGATGTCGGAGGTCAGGAAGTTCCTGTTCGAGCAGTCCTTCGACGGCGAGCCCAAGGTGCTGAACGCTCCCGATCCCATGGATGCCTTGCCGCAGCCCGTCGAGACGGTCATCGAGGAGGTCGAACCCCTTCCGACCTTCTCCGAGGAGGAAATGCAGCAGGCCCGCGACCAGGCCTTCGCCGCGGGAAAGGAGGAGGGGCTTCGCGAGGCGGTCGGTGCGGCCGAAAGGCGCATCGCCGATGCGCTGGAACTGATGGGCGTCCGGATGGTTCACGTGATGGACGGTTTGGCCAAGGCCAACGAAGACGCCACGAGCAGTGCCGTGACGGTGGCCTCCGGAATCGTGCGCAAGCTGTTGCCCAACCTGTCGAGGCGCGGTGCGGTCGAGGAAGTGGCGGCGGTGGTGGCCGAAGTCATGGGGCGCGTGCTGGACGAGCCTCGTCTGTTGCTTAGGGTCGACCCGGAAGGTCATTCCGCCCTTGAGGCGCGTGTCCTGGAACTGGCCCGCGGGAAGGGATACGAAGGGCGGGTGACCGTCATGGGCGATCCGGCCCTGGTGCCTGGCGATTGCCGAATCGAGTGGAGTAACGGGGGCGCGGAACGCGACATGGCGGCCCTTTGGCAGGAGGTGGACGCCGTGATCGAGCGCAATCTGGGCCTTTCCGGCGATGAGGACAGGGCAGTTGCACAAACCGGGGCCGCGACTATGGTAGAGTCCGGCGTTGGGGAGGCAGGCTGAGCATGATGGACAACGAACAACTCCGGCTGAGCGATTTCGAAGGCGGCACGGCGCCGCCTCCCCGGCGCGATAGCGTTCCGATGGAGGAAGACGACTATCCCGACGTCCCCGAAGTGCCGCGCAGCTCGAAGGACCTGGAACCGGTCTACGACATCCCGGTCCAGGTGTCCGCCGTGCTGGGCAAGGCGAGCATGCAGGTGGGCCAACTCCTCAAGCTGGGGCGCGGCGCGGTGGTGGAACTGGACCGCAAGGTGGGCGAGGCTATCGACATCTATGTCAACAACCGCCTGGTGGCCCGCGGCGAAGTCGTGGTGGTGGAGGAAAGACTGGGCGTGACCATGACGGAAATCATCAAGACGGAGCGGAGTTGATCTGAGCCATGATGGATGGCGACGCCGTAGCGGAAAAGCCGAGGCAGAATCTGGACCTGGCCACCGTGCTGGGCTTGGTGGGCGGATTCGTGCTCATCTTCATCGCCATTGCGATGGGCGGTTCTCCCAAAGCCTTCTTCGACTTGCCGTCGGTACTGATCGTCATCGGCGGCACCTTCACCATCGTGCTGACCTGTTTCTCGGTTGGCGAGGTGATGCGCACCTTCCGGGTGGTTCTGAAGACCGTCTTCCATGGCATAGACGACAGTTCGGAAGCCGCCATCCGGGTGCTGCAACTGGCGGAGACGGCCCGTAAGCAGGGCGTCCTGGCGTTGCAGCCCCTGCTGTCCACGCTGACCGAGGAGGCTTTCCTGCACAAGGGAATCGCCATGGTGGTCGACGGCACGCCCGGCGAGGAGGTGGAAGCCATCTTGCGGCGCGACATCCTGGCCACCCAGCAGCGCCACGCCAAGAGCGCCGGGGTGCTCAAGAAGGCGGCCGAATTTGCGCCGGCCATGGGCCTGATCGGCACCCTGATCGGCCTGATCCAGATGCTCGGCAACCTGAGCAACCCCTCGTCCATCGGCCCCGCCATGGCCGTGGCCCTCATCACCACCTTCTATGGGGCCATTCTCGCCAACATGGTCTTCGCGCCCCTGGCCGCCAAGCTGGAGCGCAATTCGCAAGAGGAAACGCTGGTCACCAGCGTCTACATGATGGGTGCGGCCTCTATCGGCCGGCAGGAAAATCCCCGCCGCCTGGAGATGCTGCTCAACAGCGTCCTGCCGCCCGCCAAGCGCGTGCAGTATTTCGATTAGGAGGCTCTCGGGACATGCGACTGCTCGTCATCGGCACCCTGGGCGGCCAAATCGGCGCAGCCAGCCAGATCGCCATCGCGCAGGGCGCCAAGGTCCTGCATGCCGACGATATCGAAGGCGGATTGGCAGCCATCCGCTCGGGCCAGGGGGCGGATCTGGTCATGGTCGACGTCAAGCTGGACGTCCGGACCCTGATCGACAGCCTGAAGGCGGAACGCATCGCGGTGCCGGTGGTGGCCTGCGGCGTGGGCAACGACACCCAGGCGGCGGTGCGCGCCATCAAGGCGGGTGCCAAGGAGTACGTGCCCCTGCCGCCGACCGCCGAACTGATCGGCGCCATCCTGGCGGCCGTGACCGAGGAAAGCCACGCCATCGTCTACCGCGATCCCAAGATGGCCGAGGTCTTGCGCTTGGCCGACCAAGTGGGGCCCAGCGACGCCAGCATCCTGATCACCGGGTCTTCGGGGACCGGCAAGGAACTGATGGCCCGCTACCTGCACGCCAAGAGCCGCCGGGCCAACGGCCGCTTCGTCGCGGTGAACTGCGCGGCGATCCCCGAGAACCTGCTGGAATCCGAACTGTTCGGCCACGAAAAGGGGGCCTTCACCGGGGCGGTGGCGCGCCGGGTGGGCAAGTTCGAGGAAGCCTCGGGCGGCACCCTGCTGCTCGACGAAATCAGCGAGATGGACATCCGCCTGCAGGCCAAGCTGCTGCGCGCCCTTCAGGAAAAGGAGATCGACCGGGTGGGCGGCGGCCAACCCGTCAAGGTGGATGTGCGCATCATCGCCACTTCCAACCGCACCATGGAACAGGAAGTGGCGGAAGGCCGCTTCCGCGAGGATCTCTATTTTCGGCTCAACGTCGTCAACCTGCGTCTGCCGCCTTTGCGCGAACGCCCCCAGGACGTCGAGATCCTGACCCAGCACTTCATCAAGAAATACTCGGAAGCCAACGGCCTGGAGATTCTGCCGCTGACCGCCGCCGCCAAGCAGAAGCTGATGGCTCACGGCTGGCCGGGCAACGTGCGGGAACTCGAAAACACCCTGCATCGCGCAGTCCTGCTGTCGGGCGGGGTCGAGATCGGGCCCGACGCCATCCTGCTCACGCCTTCGCCGACGGCGCAGGGCCAGGCGGGGATGGCGGCTCCGGTGGCGGGCGCCACCGCCCTGGTGGGGCGCACCGTCGAGGATGTGGAACGCACGCTGATCATCGATACCTTGCAACATTGCCTGGGCAACCGCACCCATGCGGCGAATATCCTGGGCATTTCCATCCGCACGCTACGCAACAAGCTCAAGCTTTACGGCGAGGAAGGCTTCGCCGTTCCGGCACCGGGCGAAGGCGATCGCCCGGGAATTTGACCTGAAGGGGTTCCAGCCCTATGGCTGACGCCGCCACCGAATCTTCAGCGCAAGGAGACTCCTTCGCCGGCTTGGGCGGAAGGATGGGCCGCGCCTTGCGGCGGGGCGACATCGCCTTCGCGCTGGCGGTGGCGTTGGTCCTGGCGGTCCTCATCCTGCCCCTTCCCACTTGGCTGCTCGACCTGTGCCTGGCGTTCTCGATCACCTTCTCGGTGCTGATCCTGATGACGGCGCTGTTCATCGAAAAGCCCGTCGAACTGAGCGCCTTTCCGACCATCCTCTTGCTCGCCACCATGATCCGGCTGTCGCTCAACCTGGCGTCCACCCGCCTGATCCTGGCCCACGGCCACGAGGGAACCGCCGCCGCCGGCCACGTCATCGAGGCCTTCGGCGGCTTCATCATGAGCGGCAACTTCGTCATCGGCGTGATCGTCTTCGCCATCCTGGTGATCGTCAACTTCGTGGTCATCACCAAGGGCTCGGGACGCATCGCGGAAGTGGCGGCCCGCTTCACCCTGGACGCCATGCCCGGCAAGCAGATGGCCATCGACGCCGACATGTCGGCCGGCCTGATCGACGAGCCCGAGGCCAAGAGGCGCCGCAAGGAACTGGAGGACGAAAGCACCTTCTACGGCGCCATGGACGGTGCCGCCAAGTTCGTGCGCGGCGACGCCGTCGCGGGTCTGCTCATCACCTTCATCAACGTGATCGGCGGCATGATTATCGGCATGGCCCAGAAGGGGCTGACCTTCAACCAAGCGGCCGACGCCTACACGCTGCTGACCGTGGGCGACGGCTTGGTGACCCAGATCCCCGCCCTGATCGTTTCGACCGCCGCCGGTATGATCGTCACCAAGGCGGGCGTCGGCGGCAAGACGGAAGAGACTTTGTTCCGCCAGCTGTCCGCCCATCCGAAGGCGATGGGCCTCAGTTCGTTCCTGCTGGTGGCCTTGGCCGTGATGCCGGGTATTCCCGCCCTGCCGTTTCTGGCCCTGGCCGGGGTGACCGGCGGGCTGGCCTGGTACGTCGGGCGCGAGCAGGAGGTGAAACGGGTCGAGGCCGAGAAGAAGGCCGAGGAACAAGCCATCGCTCCTCCGGTTTCCGAGGAGCCGATCACCACCGCGCTGCGCATCGACATGCTGCGCCTGGAACTGGGCTACGGACTGCTGTCCCTCATCAACAACCCGCGCGAGGGCCAGCGCCTCACGGACCAGATCAAGGCGCTCCGCCGCCAGATGGCGGCCGACGTGGGGTTCATCATGCCCAGTGTGCGCATCCAGGACAACATGCAGTTGCCCGCCAACGCCTACGTCATCCGGGTCAAGGAGATCGAAGCCGGGCGCGGCGACCTGCGGCCCGCCATGCTGTTGGTCATGGACCCGCGCGGCGAGGAGATCACCCTGCCGGGCGAGAAGACCACCGAACCCACCTTCGGATTGCCGGCCATGTGGATCGACGTGTCGAACCGCGAGGAAGCCCTGTTCCGCGGCTATACGGTGGTCGATCCCTCGACGGTCATCACCACCCATCTCACCGAGGTCATCAAGGACAACATGTCCGAACTGCTGTCCTATTCCGAGACCCAGAAGCTCCTCGACGAACTGGACAAGGAACAGCAGAAACTCATCGCCGACATGGTGCCCAGCCAGATTTCCATCGGCGGCGTCCAGCGGGTGCTGCAGAACCTGCTGGGCGAGCGCATCTCCATGCGCGACTTGGCGACCATCCTGGAAGGCATCTCGGAGGCCTGCGGCTACACCCGCAACGTCATGATGATCTCGGAACACGTCCGCGCCCGCTTGGCCCGCCAGATCAGCGAGATGAACACCAACGAGGATGGCGTCATCCCGCTGGTCACCCTGTCGCCGGAATGGGAACAGAGCTTCGCCGAATCCCTGGTCGGCACGGGCGACGACAAGCAGTTGTCCATGGCGCCGTCGCGCCTGCAGGAGTTCATCACCACGTTGCGTACCACCTTCGAACGCCAGGCCATGATGGGGGAGAATCCGGTTCTCTTGACCAGCCCAGCCATCCGGCCTTACGTGCGGTCCATCGTGGAACGGTTCCGGCCCATGACCTTCGTCATGTCCCAGAACGAAATCCACCCCAAGGCCCGCATCAAGACCGTGGCGCAGATCTGACGAGGACCGCAGGGCATGCGACTGAAGACCTTTACCGCCGCTACCGTCGCCGAGGCCATGGACCTCGTGCGCAGGGAAATGGGCGAGGAGGCGATCATCGTCTCCACCCAGCCGGGCTCCGACGGGCGGGGAGCCCGGGTGGTGGCGGCCATCGAGGAATTGCCGCGCGACTTCGCGATCCAGGCCCGCGAGGAGGAAATCTACCAGCCGCCCGACTTGGGCGAGACCATCCGTCACGCGCTCAGTTTCCACGGCACGCCGCCGCGCCTGATCGACCGGTTGGTGCAGGCGGCGCTGGATCTCGAGGCCACCGATCCGATCCTGGCCTTCGCCGGGGCCTTGGACACCCTTTTCACCTTCCGCCCGATCGCCGAGACGGCGGGCGGGCGGCCGATCATGCTGGTCGGCACGCCGGGCAGCGGCAAGACCATCACCACCGCCAAGCTGGCGGCCCGGGGCACCTTGGCCGGCCAGTCGGTCACCGTCGTCACCACCGATACCCGGCGGGCGGGCGGAATCGAGCAGTTGGCCGCCTTCACCCGCATCCTGGGGCTGGAGTTGGCGACCGCCGATACCGTCGAGGAAATGCGCCAGGCGGTCGCCAAGGCGCCTCCGGACGGTACGCTGCTGATCGACACGGCCGGCATCAATCCCTTCAGCGATACCGAGATGGATACGCTCACCCAGCTCATCCGGGTGTCCGAGGCCGAACCGGTTCTGGTTCTTCCGGCTGGCGGCGACGCCATGGAATCGGCGGATATCGCCGCCTGTTTCGCCCATCTGGGAGCCAGCCGCCTGCTGGTGACCCGGCTCGACATGGCCCGACGGGTCGGTAGCATCCTGGCGGCGGCGGACGCCGGACGCCTGATGTTCTGCAACGTCAGCATCACTCCCCACGTGGCGGATGGACTCAGCCCCATCAATCCCGTATCCCTGGCGCGCCTGATCATGCCGCGCAGCGACGAACACCCTAGGATCGAGGCATAACCATGACGTCCGAACCCATCCTCGCCCCCAGGCCCTCGGCGCGCACCAAAGGCCGGAACATGCTGGCCATCGCCTCCGGCAAGGGCGGCGTCGGCAAGACCTGGTTCGCCATCACCCTGGCCCACGCCCTGTCCAAGCGCAGCATCCGGGTGCTGTTGTTCGATGCCGACCTGGGGCTGGCCAACCTGGACATCCAACTGGGTCTGATGCCCAAGGAGGACCTGGGGGGAGTGTTGGCCGGCAAGCTGACCCTGAATCAGGCGGTGCTTCCCTTCGAGGAAGGTGGCTTCGACATCATCGCCGGCCGTTCCGGGTCGGGCAGCCTCGCCAATATCCCGCCCAGCCGCATCCAGTTGTTGACCGACGATCTGGCCCTGCTGGCGGCGGCCTACGACAAGGTGATCCTCGACCTGGGCGCCGGCATCGAGAAGACGGTACGCCAGTTCACCCACAACGTGGGGACCTGCATCGTGCTGACCACCGACGAACCGACGGCGCTTACCGACGCCTACGCCTTCATCAAGCTCACCCACATGGAGCGGCCGGGCACCGATATCCGCATCGTGGTCAATACCGCCAATTCCACCCGCGAGGGCGAGCGGACCTACAATACCCTTCTCAAGGCCTGCGAGGGGTTCCTCAAGATATCGCCGCCCCTGCTGGGGGTGATCCGGCGCGACCCCAAAGTGCGCGAGACCATCCGCAGCCAGACACCATTGCTCACCCGGTTCCCCAACTGCGAAGCGGCCGCCGACGTCGAAGCCATAGCGGCGGCCTTGCTCAAATGAGGCTGGGATGACCATCGTCGCGCCGCCGCCGCCGCCCTTGCCGCTCCCGGCCACGGCGGCGCCGTTGCCGGCGCTGGCGGTACAGGGCCCGCCGGTTGCCCTGCTCGCCCTGGCGACGGGGACGCGGCTGGAAGCGCTGTTGCTGGCCCAGGACTCCAAGGGCCTGGCGCAGCTGCAAGCCCCCTTCGGAACCTTCGAGCTTCCGGTGCCATTTGCCCTCCCCAAGGGGGCGGCGCTGGCCTTCTCGGTGCAGCAACATCAGGGTCGGGTGCTTCTCCAACTCCTGACGATGAACGGCAAGCCGGCCGCCCAGGCCCTGGCCCACCCGCCCGGCCTTCAAGGCGCGGCGATGCCACAGGGCCAGCCTTCGGGCCGGGTGCCTCTGGCGGCGGGAGGGCCGGGTGGCCTGCCCTTCGTCAGCCTGAGCACCGGCTCGCCCCTCACCGCCACCTTGCTGCAGCCGGGCCGGGGCATGGCGCCGCCGCAACAAGAAGCGACAGAAGCCGTCCCCAATCCGGCCCTGCGGGCCATGGTCTCGGCCCGCCAGGCCTTCACCAACGCCAAGAGCCAACTGGAGACCCTGGTCGACAATGCTTTCGGCCGTCCGGCTTCCCCGCCTTCCCAAGCGCCGCAGGCTTCGCCGTCGTCGGCAGCGCTGCCGGCGCGGCTGGTGCCCCTGCCGGCCGGCACCCAGGTGACGGTCGTCCTGACCGCAGTGCAGACGCCTGCGGGCGGATCGCCGCCGGCCCCATCGCCGGGCGGCGGAGCGCCGCTTCCCGCTCCCGGCCAGACATTGCCGGGCACGGTGACCGGGACGACGGCCGCCGGCTGGCCGATCGTGCAGACGCCGGCCGGTGCCCTGGCCCTGGAAACCAAGGTCCCGGTTCCCATCGGCAGCACGGTGACCCTGGAAATCAAGGGGGCGCCGTTGCCGCGGTCCCTTCTGCCCGGCGAGATGCTGCCGCTTCCCAGGGCGGAGGCCCTGACCGCCCAGGATTGGCCGGCCTTGGCCGATGCCGTGGCGGTCCTGAGGGAGGCCAGTCCCGAGGCCGCCCGCCAGGTTCTTTCCCAGTCCGTGCCCCGCCTCGATTCCAATCTAGCGGCGGGCATGTTGCTGTTCCTGACGGCGCTGAAGGGCGGAGATATCAAGGGTTGGCTCGGCGAGGGGCCGCTCCGCGTGCTGGAGCGGGCGCGGCCCGGCGTCGCCGCCCGCCTCAAGGAGGATTTCGGCGACCGCTCCAAGCTGTCGGAAGAAAAAACCTCCGATGGCTGGAAGGTGATGGCTATTCCCTTGCAGAACGGCCAAGCGCTGGAGCAGATGCGCATGATGACCCGCCAGCATCCCGAGGACGAACCGGAGAGCGAGGGCGGGGGCGGTACCCGCTTCGTGGTGGAGGTCGCCCTGTCGCAAACCGGGCGGGTCCAACTGGACGGCCTGGTATTCAAGGGCAACAAGCGCCTGGACCTGATCGTCCGCACCGAGGGCCCGCTGCCCGGCGCCATGCGCGACGATATCCGCAGCCTGTTCAAGGAGGCGGCGGAGGTGACCGGCATCCAGGGCGGCGTGACCTTCCAGGCCCAGCCGCCCCTGTTCGTCGATGTGGCGCTTGACAAGACCTCTGCCGGCTCGCGCGGCGTGGTGGTGTAAAGGGGGAAGCCATGGATCGCCTGACCCGCCGTTCCCGGCTATCCGTCCGGCCCGATCCGGACCCCAAGCTGGATTATCTGGTCACCCTGGAAGGGGAGATCGGCGGCGAAAGGCCGGCAGCCATCGAACTGCGCTACGTGCCCGACCGGCTGATCCTGGTGCCGGAATCCTTCGCCGCCTATCTGGAAGACCTGGGAAGGCGGGACTGGGAGTCCCTGGAGTCCCTGGCGGTGGCCCTGCTGGACGACTTGCGGAACGAGCTGGTGGCGCGCTGGCTGCAGGTGGCGTTGCAAGGCAGCGGCCATGCCGTCCTGGTCGAGGACCGCCAGCCCAAATGGGACAATCCCCGCCTACTGGCCCGCCTGCGCCAGCACTGAGGCCATGCGTTCCGCCTCGGCCAGGTCCTCGGGCCGGTTGAGGTTGAAGAAGGGATCGAAGGGGCGGTCCGGGAAGTCGACCCGGACTGCTCCGGCGCGCTCCGCCCACTCCCCGGCGCGGCGCAGGCCTTCTTCCATGACCGCCCGCCGGAGGGGGCCCGCCAGGCCAGGGCGCCAGAGTCCGAACACGGCATGCAGGCGGCCGCCCGAGGCGGCACAGGCGGCGTCCCGTCCTTCGGCGAGAGCGGCCCGCTTCAGCCGGGATACCAGATCGCCGGGAAGGAAGGGGGCATCGGAAGGGAAGGTCGCCACCCAGTCGGCGTCCGGGAAGCCTTCGAGGGCGGCCAGCAAGCCGGCCAAAGGGCCGGGACGGCCGGGCAGGCCATCGGGAAGGATCGGCAGGCCCAGGGCGGCGAAGCGTTCCGTGTCGTCGTTGGCGTTGAGAAACAACCGGTCCACCTGCGGCGCGGCGCGGTCCGCCACCCAGGCCAGCAGCGGCCGCCCGTCCAGCAGGCGTAGCCCCTTGTCGCCGCCCCCCATGCGCCGCGACAGCCCCCCTGCGATGACGACTCCGACGATTTCGACCATGACTCGGACAGCCTGCCGGGTTATCGGTTCCGCCGTCAATGGAAACCCCATATCTTCCGGGAGGAGAAGGATACCCGATGACGGACCTGGACGATGGCGAACTCGAAGAGGCCGCGCTCCGTGCCATGGAGGAAGCGGGCATGCGCGGGCTCTGCCGGGATGGACAGATCGAAGTCGCGGTGGGCGAGGTCTGGGGGCCATCCGGAAGGATTCGTTCGATCTGGTGCTGCTCGACCTGACCCTGCCCGATAGCCGGGGCGTCGACACGGTGAAGACGGCTTGCGGCTTCGCGCCCGGGGTTCCGGTGGTGGTGCTGACCAACCGCGACGAGGAGTCGATCGCCGCCACGGCTTTGGAAATGGGCGCCCAGGACTATCTGGTCAAGGGCAATCTGGCGGCCGAGCTTTTCCGCCGCAGCTTCCGTTACGCAATCCACCGCAAGCGGTCCGAGGAACATCTCCGGCGCATCAACGACGAACTGGAACGGCGGGTCCGGGAACGGACGGAGGAACTGCTCCAGGCCAAGGAGCAAGCGGAACGGGCCAGCTTGGCGAAGTCCAATTTCCTGTCCAACATGAGCCACGAGTTGCGCACGCCGTTGAACGCCATCATCGGCTTTTCCCAAGCCTTGGCGGCGGAGACTTTCGGCCCGCTGGGCGATCCGCGCAACGGCCGCTATGTCGAGGACATCCGCCAGGCCGGCGAGGACCTGTTGTCCTTCGTCGACGACATGCTGCTGCTGGCGCCAGGGGCCGGCGAAGGCCTGATTCTCGCGATGCACGACATGGATCTCTCCCAGGCGGCGGCCCGAGCCCTGCATGCGGTGGAGCCGCAGGCCCACTTCAAGGGCGTGCAGTTGTCTTTCGACCCTCCGGAGAGGGCCTTGCCGGTGCGGACCGACGAACGCGGCCTCGGCCGCATGCTCCGGGCCCTGCTGGGATTCGCCGTGGAACAGGCGCCGGCCGGCGGAACGGTTCGCCTGGCTCTGGGACAGGACGCCGGGGGGGCAAGGCTCGTCGATGTCACAGGGCCTTTCGGCGGCCCAAGTCTCGGGGAGGCCCTGGCCCCTTTCGGAACCCTGGGCGAGGCCTATACCAGCCGGGGCGGCGACACGGGACTCAATCTGCCGATTTCCCGCCGCCTGGCCGAGATGCTGGGCGGAACCTTCCAGGCCGAGGGCGATGCGGCGGGCGGCTTGGTCCTGCGCGCCACCTTGCCCTGGAGCGATTAAGGAAGCACCGCCCGGACCGTTCCCACCCACCGTCCCGCGACATTGAGGATGGGCGCGGCGGCGAAGCGGTCGAGAACGTCGGCCGGCACTTCCGGGGAGAAGCGGCCCAGCAGAGCCGCCATGGCGGCTTCGGCGGCGCGCTTGGCGCCGTCGTCGATCTTGAGGGCCAAGCCGATTCCCCGTTGCGGCAATACCGCCGCCCAGACTCCTTCCGCGCCGCCCTTGCAGACGACGGCTCCTTGGGCTGCCGCCATGACCAGGCTGTCGAAGCGGTCGCGGCC
Organism: Magnetospirillum sp. WYHS-4; assembly: GCA_039908345.1. NCBI lineage: Bacteria > Pseudomonadati > Pseudomonadota > Alphaproteobacteria > Rhodospirillales > Rhodospirillaceae > Magnetospirillum > Magnetospirillum sp. WYHS-4. Next base: position 1,877 of record JAMOBD010000072.1, on the reverse strand, counting down.
ACCCACCAGGTAGGGTTCAGCCGCCATGGCTTCCAGGACCCGGCGGCCGGCCGCGACGCCGGGAAGGCGGGCGAAAGCGGTGGCGAGAGCGGCCAGGGGCAGGGCAAGCGTAGGAATGCCGCAGCCGTCGATCCCGCAAGGAGCATCGCCCAGGTCGGTGTCGGCCATTTCGCCGATCCGCTTGCGGACCCTCGTCTGGATCGGGTGGTCGGCGGCCAGATAACCGAGGGTCGTTTCGCCCAGATGGCGGGCCGTGGTCAGCATGCCCGCATGCTTGCCCGAACAGTTGTTATGGAGGGCCGTTGGGGCCTCGCCGGCCAGCAGCAGGGTGGTGGCCGTCTCCTCGTCCATCGGACGGTGGGCGCCGCATTCCAGGTCTCCCGGCCCCAGGCCGAGGCGTTCCAGCCAAGCGGCCACCGCCGCCGTATGGATCGATTCCCCGGAATGGGACGAACAAGCCAGCGCGATCTCCCGGCGGGTCAGGGCGAAGGCATCGGCGGCGCCGCTTTCGATCACGGGCAGAGCCTGCAAGGGCTTGACCGCCGAACGCGGATAGACGGGAAGGGCGATATCGCCCCAGGAGGCAAGGACGACGCCCCGGGCATCGACCGCAACGGCCGTCCCCCGATGCAGGCTTTCCGCCCGGGGGCCTCGTGTCGCCTCGACCAGAACGGGGTTCATCGGCCTATTTGCAGGTAACGACGCAGGCCTTGGGGTCGGCGCGGCAGTCGACCCTGAGCGCGCCCTCGCCGGACCGCGCCGCACGGCCGTCGGGGAGGCCGCAGGTCTCCTTGGTGCGATACGACATCTTGACGTTGCCGGAATAGAGGCAGGTGACCCCGGTCATCTCCTTGCGGATCAGGTAAAGGCCCTCCAGCTTGGCGGCGGGCACGCCGTCCGGCGGCAGGGCGCAGGAGATGTAGCCGCTAAAGGCGCCGTCCGGAGTCTCCCACAGGGCGACGTTGCGCACCTGCTTCACGATCTTGAAGTTGTCCAGGCACATGGCGTCGTCGCCGCAGAGTGCGTCCATCTGGGCGGCGAAGTCCGCGTCGGTCGGGCAGTTGCCGACTTGGCGCGCTCCGGCAAGGTCCGGACAGGCGAGCGTGCCGTCGGCCCGGGCGGCGACGGCCGCAAACAGGAACAGGGCGGCGAGCGGCAGGCGGGCAAGACGCATCGATACTTCCTCCGGGCAAACTCGGCGGGACGCTACCACGGAGCCGCAGTCAGGAAAAGTATCGGTCGCGGCCATACTTGGCCTCGGCCTCCCGCAGGGACTTGCCCATGCCGGCCAGTTGCGCGGCGAGGGCGGTATCGCCGGGCGCCATCAGGCGTCGGGCCTGCTCGGCGTGCAGGCGTGCCGCTCCGGTGCTGCCGCCGGCCACCAGGGCCAGGGCATGGAGGGCGTGCAGGCGCGAATCGAGACAACGATGAAGCAAGGCGATTCCCAAATAGTGCTGGGCCATAAGCGGCGATCCGCCGCTTTCCAGGATATGGGTGCCGAGATCCCGGTTGGCCTGGATGAAGGCTACCGGGCGATCCGGGAGGTGGGAAGGGAAGGTCGCCACGGCGATTTCCGCCAGGATGGCGAGGGCCTCGCCCATCTTTCCCGCCGCGCGCAATTCCTGGGCCTCCGCGTAACGGGCCTCAAGGGTGGGTTCGTGCCAGGGCCGGTGGGTCAGGTTGGGAAGGTGGACCCTGCGGCAGCAATGGCGGCAGGTCACGCGGAAATACTGGATGTGCAGGGGCGAGTCCAGGGGCACCCGGCGCAGGTCGTTGCGCCGGCCGCAACGCGGGCACTCCCAGGCCAGATGGTACGTCTCGGCACGGTGGGGAAGCGGGCGGTCGTCGACATCGAAGGCGAGCGGCGGATGGGGTTC
>JAMOBD010000071.1 GCA_039908345.1 Magnetospirillum sp. WYHS-4 | reverse complement strand
AGCAGCCGGGCAGCGCCAAGGGGGTGGTCTTCGTCACCCTGGAGGACGAAACCGGCATCGCCAACCTGATCGTCTGGCCGCAAGTGCTGGAGACCCACCGCCGGGTCATCCTGGGGGCGAGCCTGCTGGGGGCCTGCGGCCGGGTCCAGCGGGACGGTCCGGTGATCCACCTGCTGGCCGAAGCACTCGTCGACTTGACGCCGCACCTCGCCGCCCTGAGCCGCGGCCGCCCGTCCCTGAGGGCCGAGTCACGGGATTTCCGGTGAGCTTCCCGCATTGAAGAAGCGCGGCTCAGTTTTTCACTTCCGGAACGCCCATCAACCTAAGCCGGCTCCCCTTAAGGGGAGCCGGCCTTGCCTCGGACTTGCGGGAAGGAGCGTTACTGGACCGGCGTGTGCCGGCCGGTGGTCTTGTCGATCTCGATGCGACGGACCAGGGAGCCATCCTTGGTGACGATCTCGGCGACGATGGTCTTGTCGTCCTTCTGGGCGACGGTGCCGAGCTTCACGTTCGGGTTGTTGTGCATGGCGAGGCGGCCTTCGAAGAAGCCGCGGACGCTGTCGACCGTGATCTCCTGGCCGGTGGCGGCCTGGAAGCGCGGGCAGTTCTGGTTGGCGCCCATCGCCATGCCGGGGCCCCCGCCCATCATGCCCATGCCGGGACCCATCATGCCCCAAGGGCCGCGGGCTTCGGCGGTGGTGGAAAGCAGTCCGGCGCCAAATGCGGCAAGCGCCGCGACCGAAAGGATGAGATTGCGTTTCATGGCCGTCCTCCAATGGATGTGGTCTTGCTGAAGACCATTGGACTGCCGCCGGGTAACCGGGCGATGTCACCGGACGGCCGATTTGTAACGGCATGTTGCCGGGGCCGGGGTCGGTAACCCGGCGTTACCATTTTTCCGCCGCCGCCGCCGCCGGGGAAGGGTATATTGGGCCTATGGAACCGCAACGTTCGCCCCACGTCCTGGTGGTCGACGACGACCGCGAAATCCGTGACCTCCTGGCGCGGTTCCTTGCCAGGCACGGATTCCGGATCGCCATGGCGGCCGACGGGCGCGAGATGCGCAAGGCACTGGATGGCCAGGCCATCGACCTTGTGGTCCTCGACCTGATGCTGCCGGGCGAGGATGGGCTCAGCCTTTGCCGCTGGCTGCGCGGGCGTTCCGACATTCCGGTCATCATGCTGACCGCCATGGGAGAGGAGACCGACCGCATCGTCGGCCTGGAGGTGGGCGCCGACGATTACCTGCCCAAGCCCTTCAATCCGCGCGAACTGCTGGCTCGCCTGAAGGCGGTGCTGCGCCGCAGCGGACCGGGCCGGCTGGCGGCGGCCCCGGCCGATCCGGCCCGGCGCGTGGCGGCATTCGCGGGATGGAGTCTCGACATGGAGGCGCGTGACCTGCTGTCGCCCGACGGGCTCCGGGTGGACTTGAGCGGTGGCGAATTCGAACTGCTGGCCGCTTTTGTTACCCATCCCAAGCGAGTGCTGACCCGCGACCAATTGCTCGATCTGGCACGCGGACGCGAGGCATCGCCCTTCGACCGGGCCATCGACGTCCAGGTCAGCCGGCTGCGCCGCAAGATCGAGGCCGATCCCCGCAGCCCGGCCTTGATAAAGACGGTGCGCAACGGCGGCTATCTGTTCACCCCGGAGGTGGACTGGCCATGATCGCCAAGCCGTTCCGCACCCTGGCCGGACGGACGCTTCTCGTGTTGCTGGCGGGCATGGCGCTGTCGCTGCTGCTGGGGCTCGGATTCTATGCTGGCGACCGTCGCGAGCAATGGACAGAGGCCCGCGCCCACTATGCGGCCGAACGCATCGCCGCCGCCTTGCGTCAGGCCGAGAACGCCACCCTCGCCGAGCGCCGCCAGGGCGTCGCCAACCTGGGCGGGCCCGGCCTGCTGGTGTCATGGTCCCGCGAGGCCCTGGTGAGGCCGGGCGGCGGGGATGACTGGGGTTCCCGCTGGTTTTACCGAACCTTGCTCGGCCACATGGGCAATCCGCCCCAACCCCAACTCCGGGTCGGCTATGGCGACGGCCTGCCCGAGGGGTGGGAGGCGCCGGCTCGTGGTTCCGGCATGGGGCGCGGCATGATGGGTCGCGGTTCCATGCCCATGATGCATTTCCAGCAACTGGCACAAGGGCAACCTCTGTTGCTGGTGTCCTGGCGCATGGGGGAGGGGGATTGGCTGAACTTCGCCGTGGCCTCGGTGCGGCTGGAGCCCTTCTGGGCCAGCGGCACCTTTGCCGGCATCCTGTTGTCCAGCTTGGCGGTGAGTATCCTGGCGGGTTGGGCGGTCTGGCGCAGTTCGCGGCCTCTGGCCACCCTGGCGGCCGCGGCGGAGCGACTGGGGGTGGACGTCAACGCTCCGCCGGTGGACGAGACCGGTCCCGCCGACCTTCGCCAGGCGGCCCGTGCCTTCAACGAGATGCAACGGCGCCTTCGGGGTTATGTCGCCGACCGAACCCAGATGCTGGCCGCCATCTCGCACGACCTGCGGACGCCCATCACCCGGCTGCGCCTGCGCGCCGAATTCGTCGAGGACGACGAAATGCGCGTCAAGACCCTGGCCGATCTGGACGAGATGGAGGCGATGATCGCCGCGACCCTATCCTTCGCGCGCGACGATGCCCTGGACGAGGCACGGCTGGGGCTCGACCTGGCGGCCCTGCTGCAGAGCCTCTGCGACGACGCGGCCGACGCCGGGCGGCCGGTCCGTTATTCCGGGCCGGATCGTCTTGCGTTCCAGGGGCGTCCCCTGGCCTTGAAGCGGGCGTTCGCCAATCTGATCGACAATGCGGTCAAGTATGGGCGGGAGGCCGCCGTTTCACTGGCGGTTGCGGACGGGCAGGCCGAAGTCGCGGTCGACGACCGGGGACCAGGCATCCGCGACGAGGAACTGCAACGGGTTTTCGATCCCTTCTACCGGGTCGACCGCTCGCGGTCGCGGGACGGGGGAGGGACGGGCCTCGGTTTGGCGGTTGTGCGCGCGGCGGTACGGGCCCACGGTGGCGAGGTTCGGCTTTCCAACCGCCCGGACGGCGGCCTCCGGGCCCAGGTGCGCTTGCCCATGGTGTGAGGGCGAGGCGACCGGACGCCAGGATCAAGAGAGAGACCTGAGGTGACGCCACTGGGGGCGAATTCTTGCCTCTTCCTGCGAAATGTGAAAATGGTTCCAATAAGAGCTCAATAGAAAGGAAGGGCCTTGGGGGACACCGTCCGCATACTGCCGCGGCTTCTCGCCGGATTCGTGGCGCTCGTCCTGTTGATGGCAATTCTCGGCGCGGTCGCCTTGATGGGTGCCGGTCGCTTGGCCCAGCAGATGGAACTCCTGTACCAACATCCCTTCGCGGTGAACAATGCCATCCGGTCGGCGCAGGCGGATATTGTCTCGCTGCAGCGTTGGGGCGAACGGCTGTTGGTGGTGGACACCCTCGCCGAGCGCGAGGCGGTATTGGATGAAATGGCGAGGAACGAGAAGGGGTTGGCGGAACGGATTGAGGTGATTCGCGAACGCTACCTGGGGCCGCGCTCTGACATAGACCGCCTCGAAGGCTTGGTGGCGGCCGCACAGCGGGAACGCCGCGACCTGCTCGGCCAGGGGAACGAGGGGCACGTTTCGGCCCTGACCAAGGCGGAGTTCCGCGAACGGCTGCATTTCAGTCACCGGCCGGTGGAGGACGCCATTCTCGCCATCCGCGAATTCGCGATGGCCAAGGCCGAGGACTTTCGCCGCGAGGCCCGGCGCCAGGCCGACATCGTGCGTGGAATCATGGTGGGGGCGGTCATATTGGTGGTCTTCGCCAGTCTGGCCATCGGCATGTCGGTGGTTCGCCATACCCTGAGCCCCCTGGACGAGCTGCGGCGCGGCATGATCGGTATCGCCCGGGGCGATATCAAGACCGAGATTCCCTACCTGGGAGATCGCTCCGAGGTCGGGGAACTGGCCCGCGCCCTCGAACATCTGCGGGAGAACGCGCTGGAACTGGAGCGTTCCAACGCCGCGCTGGCGTCCTTCGCCCATATCACCTCCCACGACCTGCGCGAGCCGCTACGGACCATCAACATCTACCTCGACCGGTTGGACCGCCGCTTGGGCGACTCCTTGGACGAGGAAGGTCGCGAGTTCATCGTTCTGGTGATGGGGGCGGCGCAGCGGCTCAACCGGATGATCCTCGACCTTCTGGCCTATTCGGAACTGGATCGCGATGTCGAGCCTCCGCGGCCGGTTGCCGCGGCAATGGTCGCCCATTCGGCGGTGAGCGCCCTGCGGGGCATGATCGACTCCCTTGGGGGACGGGTTTCCCTGCCGCCCGAAATGCCGGTCGTGGCGGTGCGGGGGAACGACCTTCTCCATCTGTTCCGCCACCTGCTGGTCAACGCCCTCAAGTTCCGTGTCGAGGGGCGGGCGCCCGAGGTCGATATTCTCGTCGAGCGGGACGGACTCGACTGGCGTTTCGGGGTGCGCGACAACGGCATCGGCCTGCCACAGGATACCGACCAGCGCGAACGCATCTTCCGTATCTTCCAGAGATTGCACCAGAATCAGGACTTCGGCGGCGGCTCGGGCATCGGCTTGGCGGCCTGCCGCAAGATCGTCGAACGCAACGGCGGCCATATCTGGGTGGAATCTGCCGGCGAGGACCGGGGAGCGACCTTTTACTTCACCCTACCCCAGGCAGCTTCGGACCCGCTCAACGCACCATGATCTCGACACGGCGGTTGCGCGGTTCGGGCGTTTCGTCGGGGGTCTTGACCAAGGGATCGCCTTCGCCGTGCGACCGGGTCTCGATGGCTGCCGACGGGATGCCGCCCCGGATCAGGAATTCGCGTACCGTGGCCGCCCGCTCGAAGCCGAGCCGGAAGTTGCCCGCGGCATCTCCGACGCGGTCCGTATGGCCGATGGCATCCACCTCGGGCAGGCGTCGGGCCGCCGCATCCCGCAAGGCCTTTTCCAGTTCGGCACGGGAAGCCGCGGTGGGCTCTGGCGAACCGGTCTCGAAATAGAGCAGGTAGCTGGAAGGGCGCGGTGGCTGGGCGTCCAGGGCCTGGCCGAACAGGACGCGGATTTGTTCGTCCGTCAAGGTTACCGGCGCTCCGGGCGCTTGGTCGGTGCCGCCGATGGCCGTGCCCTGGCGGGCCTTGTCGAGCGTCTGGCTTCCCGCCGAATTGGTCACGGTGATCGCCCCCACCGAGCCGTCGGGGTTCTCCAGCAGGACCACCAGGTTGCCGTCGTCCTGGAGCCCGAACAGGCCGAGGACGAACAGGGTGGCTCCGGTCAGAATTTCCAGCATGGGCCTATTCCTCTTCCGCCTTGACCACGAACCGGGTGCCCCGGATGCCGATGGTGGCCATCGGGGTGCGGACCGCGACGCTGGCGGGGGCGACGGCGGCGATGCGGCCGGAAACGTAGGCCAGGGTTCCCTTCGCCAATCCCAGGTTCATTCCGACCTTGTCCTGGCCGGGGTCGTAGACGAAGTCGTCGAGGGTGAGGCGGCTGGCCTCCCCCAACGACAGCGTCGTCCCGTCCTTCAGCGTGATGCCGATGGCGCCGCCAGGGGCGGTCGCCACCGTATCGTTCAGGTAGACCGGGTTGCCGGTGACTGCGGCCAGCCGCTTGCCCGCCCGTTCGACGGAGGCTTCGCCGGCCAGGGTCTTGATCTGCCCGATGGGCAACGGATCGGCGACGGCAAGCGCCGGAATCGCCAGAAGTACGGCGGCGGCAACGAAAATCCCGGTTCGCACGATGCCCTCCCTCCTGGCCTGGGGACATCAGTCTAGCGCAAGGGAAGCGGGAAGGATACCGGATAGGCGGAGACCAACAGGGTAATCGGGTGAAGGCGGAGGGTTTCGCCAAAGCCTGGGAGCACGCCAGCCCCGTCATTGGAAGGGAGCGCTCGGGACCGTTCATCAAATATCAGGCTGGAGACCATGTCATGTATCCCGATTTGGGGGCGGCCTGTACGCGGCCTTGGCGCCCCGCCTGGGCTCCTTCGACCTGGGCGACGACGAAGACGACGAAACGTTCTTCAAGAAGAACCACGAGGACAGCTTCTTTTCCCTGGACGCCCCGGTCGGGCCCGGCAAGCCGAACCGCCCGCGGGACGTCATCAAAGTGCAGTCCCTGCTGGGCAACGTGGCCTGCGCAGCCGGGGCGTCGGCACCCGGATGATCGTCAAGGGGTAGGACCCATGGCCGACATCGCCTGGCCGCCCGGCCTGCCCCAGCGCCCCCTGCAGGAGTGCTTCGCCCGCAAGGTGGTCAACCAGACCCTGTCGTCGCCCACCGGCCGGGGCTGGCGCATTACGCGGGCCAAGTTCACCGGCCGGGTGGAGGCGATCACCGCGACCTACGCCTTCACCGCCGCCCCGGATCTCGGAGGCCGCCGCCGGCATGGCGGCGGCGAAGGACGATCCGGTCTATTCGATCTCCGGGACTACCAACCGGGCCCGGCCCTACGAGCCGGCGCGGAAGGTCTTCGGCCGGCGGCGCATCTTCCCCGACGTGGCGGCCGAGGCTTACGTGGAGCGGATCGTTGCGCCGGCCGGGCCCCACCGGGCCGTCCAGGGAAAAGAAGCTGGTGGGGCGGGCGCTACGGAAGAACGTATCGTCATCGTCGTCTTCTCCCAGGCCCAAGCCGCAGTTCCTTGTATTGTCCGCATTGTTGCTTCATAATAGACTTATAACACATAACAATGGCTGAAATTTGATAAATGTTCCACATCCATTCAATTCCTTTCCGGTGCTGGCGGGAATGGCGAGGTGGAATGAAGGCATATTACAACAGAACAAAGCGCACATTAAATGCATAACACGAACATATGCGGTTACATGGGCCGGATTGTGGGTGGGATGGGCATGTTTGTTCTTTCTTGGGGCCTTCACCCGATCACCCTGTCCTGGTGTTGCCGACGGATTGACAGGCCGCTCCAATCGTATAGAGTCGCGGCCCCGCCCGGCTTCCGGGTCGCGGGCGGGCGTGGTGGAACTGGTAGACACGCGAGATTTAGGTTCTCGTGACGCAAGTCGTGGGGGTTCAAGTCCCTCCGCCCGCACCAGCCGCCGCCCGCTCCTGACCGGGTCGTCCAGTTTTTCCTCCGAATCGATTGTGGGATTTCCATGCAGGTTACCGAGATCAAGACCGAAGGCCTGAAGCGCGAGTTCAAGATTTGCGTGCCGGCCGGCGACATCGAACAAAAGATCACCAGTCGCCTGGGCGAGATCGCCCGTACGGCGCATATGCCGGGGTTCCGGCCCGGCAAGGTGCCCCCGGCGGTGCTGCGCAAGCGCTATGGCCAAGCCGTCATGGGCGAGGTGCTGGAGCAGGCGGTCAACGAGACATCCCTGGCTACCCTGAACGACCGGGGCTTGCGCGCCGCGTTGCGGCCGCAGATCGAGGTCACCGTCTTCGATCAGGGCAAGGACCTGGAATACACCATGGCCGTCGAGGTCATGCCGACCATCGAGACGGTCGACTTCAAGGGGTTGGAACTGGAACGCTTGGTCGCCGAGGCCAGCGACGAGGATTTGACAAAGTCCCTCGAACGCTTGGCCCAGGCTCACAAGGACTCCAAGCCTGTCGAGGGCAAGCGCAAGGCGAAGGCGGGCGACGTGGTGGTCATCGACTTCGTCGGCCGCGTCGACGGCACCGAGTTTCCAGGCGGCAAGGCCGACGGCTACCACCTGGAACTGGGGTCGGGTTCCTTCATCCCCGGCTTCGAGGATCAGCTGATCGGCGCCGGTGTCGGCAACGAGGTTCTGGTCAAGGTGTCCTTCCCCAAGGAATACGGGGCGGCCGATCTGGCGGGCAAGGATGCCGAATTCTCGGTCACGGTTCAGGAGTTGCGCGAAACCGTTTCCGCCGCGGTGGACGACGAACTGGCGAAGAAAGTCGGCATGGATACCCTGGACGCCCTCAAGAAGGTGATCCGCGACGAACATGACCGCGAGTTCAAGAATCTGTCCCGCCAGCGCCTGAAGCGTTCGCTGTTGGACGCCCTGGCGGAGAAGCATGCCTTCGAGGTGCCGGCCGGGATGGTCGATCTGGAATTCGACAATATCTGGAAGCAGTTCGAGGAACACCGCAAGGCCGGCATGGAGGACGAGGAGGATAAGGCCAAGTCCGAGGACGACAAGAAGGCCGAACTTCGTGCCATCGCGGAACGCCGGGTGCGCTTGGGCCTGCTGCTGGGCGAGATCGGCCGCCTCAACAACATCCAGATCGGCCAGGACGAGGTGAACCGCGCCATCATGAACGAGGCCCGCCGCTATCCCGGCCAGGAGAAGGCGGTATTCGACTACCTGCGCGGCAATCCCGCGGCGCTGGAGCAGGTCACCGCCCCGCTCTACGAGGACAAGGTGGTCGATTTCGTCATCGAGATGGTCAAGGTCAACGAACGCAAGGTCACGGCCGAGGAACTGATGAAGGACCCGGACGACGAGGCTAAGCCGGCGGCCGACGCCAAGCCCGAAAAGGCCGAGAAGAAGAAGGCGGCGAGCGCCCCCAAGAAGTCCAGCGGTACCAAGAAGGCCGCCAAGAAGGAGGACTGACGTCCCATGGCCGATCCGATCGAGATCTATGGCAACACCCTGGTTCCCATGGTGGTCGAACAGACCAACCGTGGGGAGCGGTCCTACGACATCTACTCCCGCCTGCTGAAGGAGCGCATCGTCTTCCTCACCGGTGGAGTGGACGACTATGTGGCCAGCCTGATCTGCGCCCAGTTGCTGTTCCTCGAATCGGAGAATCCGAAAAAGGACATCGCCTTCTACATCAACTCGCCGGGCGGGGTGGTGACGGCGGGGCTCGCTATCTTCGATACCATGCGCTACATCCGGCCAGAGGTCTCCACGGTCTGCATCGGCCAGGCGGCCTCCATGGGTGCCTTCCTGATGGCGGCGGGCGCCAAGGGCAAGCGTTTCGCCCTGCCCAACGCAAGGATCATGATCCACCAACCCTCGGGCGGAGCGCGCGGCCAAGCCACCGATATCGAGATCCAGGCGCGGGAGATTCTCGCGCTTCGCGCCCGGCTGAATCAGATTCTCTCGGAAAACACCGGCCAGCCGGTGGAAACCATCGAAAAGGCGGTCGAGCGCGACTACTTCATGAGCCCCGACGAAGCCAAGGATTTCGGCATCATCGACCAAGTGGTCGCCAGCCGCCCGAAGCCCGAAGACGAAGAGAAAACCGAGAAGTAGCCTTCCCCGGTGCGGGAACTGGAAAAACGGCCGTTTCCCCCATATGTCTTGAGACGACGGCTTCGCCGTCGCCCCCTGTCGGCCGCCCGGCTTTTTTCCAATTGTGCGGCGGGCCGGGCAGGGGATAACATGGCGGCAACGGGGAACGGCCTCTGAGCGGAGAGTTCATGAGCAAGTCTGTCGGCGGCGACTCGAAGAATACCCTCTACTGCTCCTTCTGCGGCAAGAGCCAGCACGAGGTCCGCAAGCTGATCGCCGGTCCCACGGTGTTCATCTGCGACGAATGCGTCGAATTGTGCATGGACATCATCCGCGAGGAGCACAAGACCAACCTGGTGAAGTCCGGGGAAGGGGTCCCGACCCCGCCTGAAATCCGCACCGTGCTCGACGACTACGTGATCGGTCAGGACCACGCCAAGAAGGTCCTGGCCGTGGCCGTGCACAACCACTACAAGCGCCTGAAGCACGGCGGCAAGAACAACGACGTCGAACTGGCCAAGTCCAACATCCTGCTGATCGGCCCCACGGGCTGCGGCAAGACCCTGCTGGCCCAGACCCTGGCGCGTATCATCGACGTGCCCTTCACCATGGCCGACGCCACCACGCTGACTGAAGCCGGCTACGTGGGCGAGGACGTGGAGAACATCATCCTGAAGCTGTTGCAGGCCGCCGACTACAACGTCGAGCGGGCGCAGAAGGGGATCGTCTACATCGACGAGGTCGACAAGATCTCGCGCAAGTCGGATAACCCCTCGATCACCCGAGACGTGTCGGGCGAGGGCGTGCAGCAGGCCCTCCTGAAGATCATGGAAGGCACCGTCGCAAGCGTGCCCCCGCAAGGCGGCCGCAAGCACCCGCAGCAGGAATTCCTGCAGGTGGACACGACCAACATCCTCTTCATCTGCGGCGGCGCCTTCGCCGGGCTGGAAAAGATCATCTCCTCGCGCGGCAAGGGCTCGGCCATCGGCTTTGGCGCCGACGTGCGCGCGCCCGACGACCGCAAGACCGGCGAGGTGCTGCGCGAAATCGAGCCCGAGGATCTGCTCAAGTTCGGCCTGATCCCGGAATTCGTCGGCCGCCTGCCGGTGCTGGCTACTCTGGAGGATCTGGACGAAGCGGCCTTGATGGACATCCTGACCAAGCCCAAGAACGCCCTGGTCAAACAATACCAGCGCTTGTTCGAGATGGAGAACGTGGCACTCAAGATCGCCGATCCCGCGCTTAAGGCCATTTCCCGCAAGGCGGTCGAGCGTAAGACCGGCGCCCGCGGCCTGCGGTCCATCATGGAGTCCATGTTGCTCGATACCATGTTCGAGTTGCCGGGCTTGCAGGGGGTGGAGGAAATCGTCGTCAATGCAGAGGTCGTCGAGGGCAACGCCAAGCCGCTCTACATCTACGGCGAACGCCATGACGACCTGGAGTCGTCCACCGCTTGAGCCGCCTTTTCAGCCTTTCCCCTTGCGGGGGAGGCTGCGGCGGACCATCTTTGAGGCGATCCGCTTTCCGCGCCCCGGCCCGATCCGGGTTGGGCACCCACTGACCGAGGTACCGCCGCATCATGTTGCCGACCAACCCTCAGGGCATCGCCTATCCGGTCCTTCCGCTTCGCGATATCGTGGTGTTTCCCCACATGATCGTGCCGCTGTTCGTGGGCCGCGAGAAGTCGGTGCGAGCCCTTGAAGACGTGATGCGCGACGACAAGCAGATTCTTCTGGTCGCCCAGAAGAACGCCGCCCAGGACGATCCGGGCGTCGCCGACATTTACAGCGTGGGCACCATCTCTACGGTGCTCCAACTCCTCAAGCTGCCCGACGGCACGGTCAAGGTGCTGGTCGAAGGTGGCCAGCGCGGCCGCATCCTGCGCTATGTCGACAATCCCGACTTCTTCCAGGCCGAAGTGGAACTGGTGGGCGAGCCGGTCAGCGACCCGCGCGAACTGGAAGCCCTGTCCCGTTCGGTGGTGTCGCAGTTCGAGCAGTACATCAAGCTGAACAAGAAGATTCCGCCGGAAGTCCTGGTCTCCATCAACCAGATCGAGGACCCCGGCAAGCTGGCCGACACCGTGGCCTCCCACTTGGCGCTCAAGATCGCCGAGAAGCAGGAACTCCTGGAAATCCAGACCGTTGCCGAGCGCCTGGAGAAGGTCTACGCCTACATGGAGTCCGAGATCGGCGTCCTGCAGGTGGAAAAGAAGATCCGCAACCGGGTCAAGCGCCAGATGGAGAAGACCCAGCGCGAGTACTACCTGAACGAACAGCTCAAGGCGATCCAGAAGGAACTCGGAGAGACCGACGAAGGCCGCGACGAGGCCACCGAGCTTGAGGAGCGCATCAAGAAGACCAAGCTGTCCAAGGAAGCGCGCGAGAAAGCCCTGGCGGAGCTGAAGAAGCTCAAGTCCATGAGCCCCATGTCGGCCGAGGCCACCGTGGTGCGCAATTATCTGGACTGGATGCTCAGTATCCCCTGGAAGAAGCCCACCAAGATCAAGAAGGATATCCGTAACGCCCAGGAAATTCTTGACCACGACCATTATGGCTTGGAGAAGGTCAAGGAACGCATTCTCGAATACTTGGCGGTACAGCAGCGCACCAACAAGATTCGCGGGCCGATCCTGTGTCTGGTCGGACCGCCGGGTGTCGGCAAGACGTCGCTCGGCAAGTCCATCGCCCGTTCCACCGGCCGCAACTTCGTGCGGATGAGTCTGGGCGGCGTGCGCGACGAGTCCGAGATCCGCGGCCATCGCCGCACCTACATCGGTTCCATGCCCGGCAAGGTGATCCAGGGCATGAAGAAGGCCAAGGCTTCCAACCCGCTGTTCCTCCTCGACGAAGTGGACAAGATGGGCCACGACTGGCGCGGCGATCCGGCCTCGGCGCTGCTGGAGGTGCTGGACCCCGAGCAGAACAACTGCTTCAACGATCACTACCTGGAGGTCGATTACGACCTGTCGGACGTCATGTTCGTCACCACGGCGAACACCATGAACATGCCGCCGCCGCTTCTGGATCGCATGGAGATCATCCGCCTGTCCGGCTATACCGAGGACGAGAAGGTGGAAATCGCCAGGCGGCACCTGATTCCCAAGCAGTTGGAAGTCCACGGGCTCAAGGCCAGCGAATGGTCGATCTCGGACGGGGCGTTGCGTGACCTGATCCGCACCTATACCCGCGAGGCCGGGGTCCGCAACCTGGAGCGTGAATTGGCCAACCTGACCCGCAAGGCGATCAAGGAGATCGCCCTGGGTGAGTCGAAGTCGGTCAAGGTTACCCACAAGAACCTCGGGAAGTACGCCGGCGTTGCCCGCTATCGCCATGGCGAAATCGAAAAGGAAGACCTGGTGGGCGTGGTCACCGGCTTGGCCTGGACCGAGGTCGGCGGCGAACTGTTATCCATCGAGGCGGTGGTGATGCCCGGCAAGGGCAAGGTCACCATCACCGGCAAGTTGGGCGATGTGATGCAGGAGTCCGTCCAGGCGGCGCGCTCCTATGTCCAGTCGCGTGCCGTCTCCTTCGGAATCGAGCCGCCGTTGTTCAACAAGCGCGACATCCACGTGCACGTGCCGGAAGGCGCCACGCCCAAGGACGGCCCTTCGGCCGGCGTCGCCATGGTAACCTCCATCGTCTCCGTGCTGACCGGGATTCCGGTGCGCAAGGACGTGGCGATGACCGGCGAGATTACCCTGCGCGGCCGGGTGTTTCCCATCGGCGGCTTGAAGGAAAAGCTGCTGGCGGCCCTGCGCGGTGGCATCAAGACCGTACTGATCCCCATCGACAACGAGAAGGATCTGGCCGAAATCCCCGACAACGTGAAGAAGGGCATGACCATCGTTCCCGTCACCACGGTGGACGAGGTGCTGGAAAAGGCCCTGGTCGCCAAACTGACTCCCATCGAATGGGACGAATCCCGCGAAGACGGCAAGGCAGCCTTCAAGGGCGGTGCGGATGACGAGGATCTGGGGGTTGTCACCCACTGAAGGTGACTTCCATTTCGCTATCTTTTGCGAGTTCTGTGCCCCTGCTTTCCCGTTTATAAAGATTTCCCCGGAATTCAATGCATTCCGGGGGCCTTGTTCTGTGGCCGAATTACCATTCGCACCGGCAAAAAACCTGGGGGAACGGCGATTTTCCTGAGGAAAACCGATCTTCATCGGTTGACGGCCATGAAAGAACGCGCTTAAGATGCCGCCGTCTTTGACTTCCTCGCATTCCAAAGGGCTCATGGCCTTATCGGGGGATTCTTCACTTGGTTCGAACCTGCAGATAGAGGGGGCGCACTTGAATAAGAACGATCTCGTTGCCGCTGTCGCCACTGGCGCGGAAATGTCCAAGGCCGATGCCGCGAAGGCGGTTGACGCCGTATTCGAAGCGATCACCGCTGCTCTGAAGAAGGGCAACGACGTTCGCCTTGTCGGTTTCGGTACCTTCAGCGTCGTCAAGCGCGCCGCGACCCAGGGCCGTAACCCGCGTACCGGCCAGACCATCAAGATCCCGGCCTCGAAGCAGCCGAAGTTCAAGGCTGGCAAGGCTCTGAAGGACGCGGTCAACTAAGGCCGTCTTCCTTACGCCATTACGATGCCGGCTGCTTCGCAAGGGGCAGCCGGCATTGTTTTGCGGGGGCGGTTAGCTCAGCTGGAAGAGCATCTCGTTTACACCGAGAGGGTCGGCGGTTCGAACCCGTCACCGCCCACCAATATCCCCAATCGAAAGGCCTACCGCACCTGCCAGGGAAGATCCTGCATGTGCGCCGTTTCGACGACTCGCGGGCGGGCGTCCACCGGTTTCAGCATGGATCGGAGCTTCTGCTGGATATTGGCGGGGTCGGCAACCCGAGGAAAGAGTTTGGAATGCTTTCGCGGCTGTTCCAGGTGGAACACGACCCGCAGGGCTCTGGCCCGAAGCATCCTTCCGGCAAGCTGTTGCTCCAAGGCCCAACTTGAACAGTGGAGGGGCGTTTTGGGAGAGGCCCCTATTGAAAATATTGGGTTTTTTGGCCTGAAATCCGGACCTGGCGAAAAATGTAGTGGAACATTTTCTCTGTCGTTG
>JAMOBD010000070.1 GCA_039908345.1 Magnetospirillum sp. WYHS-4 | reverse complement strand
TGACTTTTTCCCCGGCCAGCAGATCGATTCGGACATTTCCAGCAGGCATCGCACGACCCTCATGTGTTTGGATGATCCCGGCCGCGAAGACCGCGCTCCCAACTTTCGCGACCTGCCCGGACGAAGGGATCCCCCCCCCCCATCCGACATCTGTTCTTGCCTCCGTTCCCGGTCGGTCCCCGCCCGTCCAGGCCCTGCATGGGCGCATTAAACCCGAACAATCCGGCCGGATGCAATCCCCGTGTTATGTTGCACGATCCATTCCAGCACGATCCATTCCACCATCACCCCCGGCCGCCCCGGGCGCCTTGCCATCCAACACCCGCACCGCGTTGTCCCGCAGCTGTCGGGCCTGGTTGCACAGATCCCGCAGTTCCAGCACGATGGCCTCCGCCGGGTCCAGCCAGCGGCTTTCCACCTTGTCCAGGGCGGTCAGGATGGTGGTGGTGCGGGCGGAGGCCCGCTCCAGAAAATAGCGGGTGCCGGTGCCCCGTCCGCCCCCGGGGGGTTGGGGGCCGCCGGGGCGCAACTCGAAGCCGTCCATCTTGATGCGGAACAGCAGTTGATTCAGTTCGCTGCAATAGCGCCGGGTCTGGGCGGAATAGTTGCGGAAGTTCTCCTCGATGGACTGCCGCAGCGCCAGGACCTCCCGGCCCAGCTGCCGGGCCTCCGCCAGGGAACGCTGCAACAGCTCCACATACACCGGCCGGCCACCCTCCCCGGTATCCAGCAGGGCGGACAGGTCGTCCAGCTCGTGGATGCAGGCGTTGGAAAACAGGATGTTTTCGTTGGTGGTGAACTGCTCCAGGGCCATCATCTCCAGGCCGGCCTTGTGCAGCATGTCCAGGCGTGCCTCCACCTGCCGCAGGCGCGCCTCGCCCTGGATCTGCCCGGCCGCCTGGGGAAACCGCTCCATGAAGCCGCTGACCGGCGGCAGCAGCTCCCGGCGCAGCCGGGGAATGTCGGTGCGCAGGGTGCGGGTCACCTCGGGCAGGAAACTGCGCAGGATGCGCAGGTTGTTCAGGACCTGGTCGTCCATGGGCGAGACGGTCAGCAGCCAGTCCAGCCGGGTCTGGGGAAACTCCGCCACCGGTCCCAGGAAACGGGACTGGAACAGCCGCAACCAGGCCGGCCGCAGATCGTCCAGGAACCGCTGCCAGATCCGGGACCAGCCGTCCGTCCTCTTCGGCGGCGCCGGGGCGGCCATGGGAAAGGTCGGAACCTCCAGACCGGCCGCCGCCGGCCCGCCTGCGCCGGGTCCTGGTGGGCGGCGCCGCCCTGGACGGCGACTTGGCACGGCGGGGGCGCGAGGCCGGCTGGCCCTTGGCCGTCACCTACGGCATGAGCGAGACCGCCTCCCAGCTCGCCACCCTGCCCGAGGTGGGAGCCGACTGGCAACCCGGCTTGGCCGGCAAGCCGTTGGACGGTTTCGAGGTGGCGATCGGTTCGGACGGCCGCATCCGGGTGCGCGGGCCGGCGGTGATGGTCGGCTATGCCAACCCGGAAGGTCGGGAGGGGGTCGGCCTCGAGGACGGCGGCTGGTTCCCCACCGGCGACCTGGGACGGCTGGACGCGGAAGGCAACCTCCGGGTTCTGGGTCGGGCCGACGAGGCTCTCACCACCGGCGGCGAAACCTTCCATCCGCAAGAGGTCGAACGCCGGCTTGCCGCCTGCCCGGGCGTCCGCGAAGCCGCCATCGCCGGCCGGCCGGACCCGGTCTGGGGCGATTTGGTGACGGCCTTGGTGGTGGGGGAGGTATCCGAGGATGTCGTGCTGGGATGGTGCCGCGAACACATCGACGGCGCGAAACGCCCCCGCTTGGTCCGCCTCCTCCCTGCCCTGCCCCGCACCGCTCTCGGCAAACTCGACCGGGCCGCCTTGCGGAAAATCGCGTCCGCCTAGCCCTTTTCTTCGGTCGGGAACCGACCCGTCTGCCGCAAGGCCTCCCCCAGGACCATGGCGGCGGCCACGGCGACGTTGAGCGAGCGCACGCCAGCCACCATGGGAACGACCAAGCGGGCGGCGGCGGCCGCATGGACCCCCTCCGGCACCCCGCCGCCCTCCCGTCCCACCATCAGCCGATCGTCGGGGCGGAAGGCGAAGTCCGGATAGGCGATGTCGCCCCGGGTGGTGAGCAGCACCAGCCGCCCGGCGGGGCTTGTTTCCAGGTAGGCGGTCCAGGAAGCGTGCCGGACCAGTTCCGCCCGGCCCAGGTAGTCCATCCCGGCGCGACGCAGATGGCGGTCGGAAATCAGGAAACCGCAGGGCTCCACCAAGTCCACCCCCAGCCCCAGGCAGGCGGAGAGACGCAAGAGCGTGCCGGCGTTCTGCGGAATGTCGGGTTCGTACAGCACCAACCGCATGGAAGCCTCCTTCTCTCGGCCCACGATTAGGCCGAACTATATATTAGAAAGCCGTGATATCGAGCCTTCCCAACCCGCCCCGTTTGCATTATACCCATGCCTTGGTTTTCCACTTTGGAAGAGCCGTCTGTGACACGTGCTGGTAGCCTTCGGGGGCTCACCTAACAGAGGGGATTTTCATGACGGATATGGCATCCACAGCCTCCGGGAAGCCGGAGTCGGGCGAGAGCAGGCGGGACTTTCTGCTGCTCGCCACCAGTGCGGTCGGGGCCGTCGGCGTGGCATTGGCCGCTTGGCCCTTGGTCCACCAGATGAACCCGGCGGCCGACGTGCTCGCCCTCGCCTCCACCGAGGTCGATCTCACCCCCGTCCAGGACGGGCAGAGCATCACGGTGGTCTGGCGCGGCAAGCCCGTGTTCATCCGCAAGCGCACGGCCGAGGAAATCGAGGCCGCCCAGAAGGTCGACGTCAAGACCCTGGCCGATCCCGAGGACGACGCCAAGCGGGTCAAGAAGCCCGAATGGCTGGTCATGCTGGGCGTCTGCACCCACCTGGGCTGCATCCCGCTGGGCCAGAAGTCCAGCGACAGCAAGGGCGATTTCAACGGGTGGTTCTGTCCCTGCCACGGTTCCCACTACGATACCTCGGGCCGCATCCGCAAGGGTCCCGCCCCGAAGAACCTGGAAATCCCGCCCTACGAGTTCACCGGCGACACCGCCATCAAGATCGGTTGAGGGGGGATCGACCAATGTCTTCCGGAACCACGCGCGAATTCAAGAACCCCATTATCCGCTGGATCGAATACCGCCTGCCGATCATCAGCTTCATCGATGATTCGGTCGGGTCCGGCTATCCGACGCCGAAGAACCTCAGCTACTGGTGGAACTTCGGCTCCCTGGCCGGCTTCGTCCTGGTGGTCATGATCGTCACCGGCATCATCTTGGCGATGCACTACACGGCGCATACCTCGATGGCCTTCGATTCCGTCGAACGCATCGTGCGCGACGTCAACTACGGCTGGTTGATCCGCTACCTGCACATGAACGGGGCCACGATGTTCTTCATCGCGGTCTACATCCACATGTTCCGCGGCATGTACTACGGCTCCTACAAGGCACCGCGCGAATTGCTGTGGATCATCGGCGTGATGATCATTCTCGCCATGATGGCCACCGCCTTCATGGGCTATGTGCTTCCCTGGGGCCAGATGAGCTTCTGGGGCGCCACGGTGATTACCAACCTGTTCTCGGCCGTGCCTCTGGTCGGCGAACATATCGTCGTGTGGCTGTGGGGCGGCTTCTCGGTCGACAACCCGACGCTGGGCCGCTTCTACTCGCTGCACTACCTGCTGCCCTTCGTGATCTTCGCCCTGGTGTTCGTGCACCTGTGGGCGCTGCATGTCCACAAGTCCAACAATCCGCTGGGTATCGACATCAAGGGTCCGCAGGACTGCATCCCCTTCCATCCGTACTACACCATCAAGGATCTGTACGGGGCCGGGCTGTTCTTCATCTTCTACTTCTTCTTCGTCTTCTTCGCTCCCGACTTCTTCGGAGAGCCGGACAACTATATCCCGGCCAACCCGATGGTCACTCCGCCGCATATCGTGCCTGAATGGTACTTCCTGCCGTTCTACGCGATCCTGCGCGCCATCACCTTCGACATCCTGTTCATCCCGGCCAAGCTGGGCGGCGTGATCGCGATGTTCGCTTCCGTCCTGCTGCTGGCGGTGCTGCCGTGGCTGGACCGCAGCAAGGTGCGCAGCGCCAAGTTCCGTCCGCTCTACAGGCAGTTCTTCTGGATCTTCTTCCTGGACTGCATCCTGCTGGGCGTGGTGGGCGGCAAGCCGGCGGAAGGCATGTGGATACCCATCGGCCAGGCGGGAACCGCGTACTACTTCCTGCACCTGCTGGTGATCATTCCGGTGCTGAGCATGATCGAGAAGCCGAAGGCGGTGCCGGAAAGCATCAGCGCCGCCGTGTCGAAGGAGGCCCGCTAATGCGCAAGATCGTTCTCGGCGCCATCGCGGCGCTGACCCTCGGTTTCGGTTCGGCCCACGCCTCCGACGCCCCCAAGCCGCCGGTCCAGAAGTGGGCTTTCGACGGCCTGATCGGGACCTATGACCGGCCGGCCCTCAAGCGCGGGTTCCAGATATACAAGGAAGTCTGCGCCAATTGCCACTCGCTGCGTCTGATCGCCTTCCGCAACCTGCAAGCCATCGGGCTGACCGAGGACCAGGTGAAGGAGGTGGCTGCCGGCTACCAAGTGGTCGCCGGCCCCGACGATGAAGGCAACTTCATCGTCAACGGCGAACTGCGCAAGCGGCCGGGCGTCGCGGCGGACCGTTTCCCGCCACCGTTCGCCAACGACAACGCGGCGCGCAGCGCCAACGGCGGCGCCCTGCCGCCCGACCTGTCGCTGATCGTCCGTTCCCGTCCGGGCGGGGCCAACTACATCCACGCCCTGCTCACCGGCTACAAGGAGGAAGCCCCGGAAGGCGTTACCCTGGGGTCGGGCATGAGCTACAACCAGTACTTCCCCGGCCATCAGATCGCCATGGCGCCGCCGCTGATGGAAGGCGTGATCTCCTACGAGGACGGCACGCCGACCACCTTGGACCAGTACGCCAAGGACATCACGACCTTCCTGGCCTGGACTTCGTCCCCCGAGATGGAGGACCGCAAGCGCCTGGGCATCAAGACGTTGCTGTTCCTGATCGTGCTGACCGGCATGATGTACGCCTTGAAGCGCAAGATCTGGGCGGACCTGCACTAGGCCGTCCGCGACCACGCAAGACCAAGGAAAGGCCCCGGAGATTTCCGGGGCCTTTTCGCTTGCCGTCATCTCGTGTATCCAGGGGCCATGAGTGAACCGTCCCCCGCCGATCCGATGGATCATGTCCGCGCCGTGGTGCGGCGGTCCGGCACGTCCTTCTTCTGGGGCATGCGGGTGTTGGAGCCGGCCCGGCGCGACGCCATGTTCGCCGTCTACGCCTTCTGCCGCGAGGTGGACGACATCGCCGACGAGCCGGGCGATCCGGCCGACAAGCTCGTCCGTCTGGGACAATGGCGGGGCGAAATCGAACGGCTCTACGGCGGCCAGCCCCGCCACCCCGTCGCCCGCGCCCTGGCCGGGCCGGTGGAACGCTTCGGACTAGCCAAGGCCGACTTCCGGGCCATCGTCGACGGCATGGAGATGGATGCCGCGCCCGCCGTGCGCATCCGCGACATGGCGGAACTGGATCTTTACGTCGACCGGGTGGCCTGCGCCGTGGGCCGGCTGTCCAACCGCATCTTCGGCCTCGAAGCGACGGCGGGCGATCCCGTGGCCTTCGCCATCGGCCAGGCTTTGCAGGTGACCAACATCCTGCGCGACATCGCGGAAGATGCGGAACGCGACCGTCTCTACCTGCCCTTGGACGTCCTGGCGGCCCACGGCATCCACGATGTCAGGGACCTGGACGCGGTGCTGCGCCACCCGCAGCTTCCCCTGGTTTGCGCGTTGCTGGCCGAGATTGCCGGGCGGCGCTTCCAGGAAGGCGAGACCCTGCTGGCCCGCCTGGACCGCAAGACCATGCGCCCGGCCCGCATGATGATGGAGGTCTACCGCCGCACCTACGGCGCCCTGCTGCGCCGGGGCTGGTCCGATGTGGGCCGTCCGGTGACGCTGTCGAAGGCGGAAAAGCTCTGGGTCGCCTTCCGCTACGGAGTCCTGGGGCTGTGACCGTCCATGTGGTCGGCGCCGGGGTGGCCGGGCTGGCGGCTGCGGTGCGCCTGGCCGGGCAAGGGGTGCCGGTCGTCGTCCACGAAGCGGCCGGGCAGGCCGGGGGGCGCTGCCGGTCCTACCACGACACGACCCTGGACCGGCGCATCGACAACGGCAACCATCTGCTGCTCAGCGGCAACCGATCGGTGGCGGAATTCCTGGCGGAAACCGGGGCCAGCGGGGAACTGGCGGGACCGGAGCGGGCGGAATTCCCCTTCCTGGACCTGGAGACAGGAGAACGCTGGACCGTCCGCCCCAACGGCGGTCCCCTGCCCTGGTGGATATTCTCGCCCTCCCGCCGGGTGGCCGGAACGACCCCGGGCGACTACCTGCAGAGTTTCCGCCTGCGGCGGCCGGGAGCCACGGTGGCCGAATGCCTGGATACCGCCCGGCCCGCCTTCCGCCGCTTCTGGGAACCCTTGGCCATCGGCGTCCTGAACGCTTCGGCAAAAGAGGGGGCGGCGAACCTGCTCTGGCCGGTGCTGCTGGAAACCTTCGGGCGCGGCGAGGCCGCCTGCCGGCCCCGCACGGCTCGCCGGGGCCTGTCGGAGACCTTCGTCGATCCGGCGCTGGCCTTCCTGGCGAAGCGGGGGGCGGAGGTGCGCTTCAACCGCCGGCTCAAGGGCCTGTCCTGCGGCGCGGGCCGGGTGGCGTCCCTGGAATTCGCCGAAGGGCCTCTCATCCTGGCGGAAGGGGATTGCGTCGTCCTGGCGGTGCCGTCCTGGACCGCCGCCGACCTGCTGCCGGGGATTATGGTGCCGCGGGGCAGCCGCGCCATCGTCAACGCCCATTTCCGCTTGCGCCGGCCCGGCCCGGAGACGGGTCCGATCGGCTTGGTGGGCGGCATCGCCCAATGGGTCTTCGTGAGGGGCGACGTGGCGTCGGTGACCGTCAGCGCCGCCGACGCCCTGGCGGAAGAACCGGCGGAAGCCATCGCCGCGAGGATCTGGCCGGAAGTGGCCCGCGCCCTCGATATCGGCGCGGCGCAGATCCCGCCCTGGCGCATCGTCAAGGAGAAACGCGCCACCTTCTTGCAGGCCCCGGAAGAGGTCGCCCGCCGGCCCGGTCCCACCACTTCCTGGCCGAACCTGGTGCTGGCCGGCGACTGGACCGCCACCGGACTGCCGGCCACCATCGAAGGCGCCATCCGCTCCGGCCACCGGGCCGCCGATCTTCTCCGCCCTTGACAAGGCGGGAAGACAGGCCCATTCAATTCGCCCATCAAGGCAATTTTTGCAATGCAACATCGTGAAACCCGTCCGGTGGACGGGGCCGATCTGGGGCGATGACCATGTTGGACGACGACGGGAAGACTTCGACCGCCGACCGCTTGCTGGATAGAACCATCTCTGAGGCGGCTGCTTGGCTGCTGGCTGACCAGAAGCCGGACGGCCACTGGGTCTACGAGCTGGAGGCGGATGCCACCATTCCCGCCGAATACATCATGCTCAACCACTACCTGGCCGAGATCGACGACGCCACCGAGGCCAAGCTCGCCAACTACCTGCGCGCCATCCAGGGCCGCCACGGCGGCTGGCCGCTGTTCCACGACGGCGACTTCGACATGAGCGCCTCGGTCAAGGCCTATCTGGCCTTGCGCTTGGTGGGAGATTCCCGCGACGCGCCCCACATGAAGAAAGCACGCGAAGCGATCCTGGAACGGGGCGGGGCGGCGCGCGCCAACGTCTTCACCCGCTTCGCGCTGGCGCTCTGGGGCCAGGTACCCTGGCGGGCGGTGCCGGTGCTGCGGGTGGAAGCGCTTCTGCTGCCCAAGTGGTCGCCCTTCCACATGGATAAGGTGTCCTACTGGTCGCGCACGGTGATGGTGCCGCTGCTGGCGCTCGCCTCCATGAAGCCCCGGGCCCGCAACCCACGCGGCGTCGATCTGGCCGAACTTTTCGTCACGCCTCCCGAGAAGGAGGGCAAGTACCTCAGCAATCCCACCGGCCACTGGCTGGGCGAGATCCTGCTGGCGGTCGATCGCATCGGCCGCCTGATGGAACCCCTGTTCCCCGAATTCCTGCGCCAAAAGGCGGTGGACAAGGCGCTCCGCTTCATCGAGGAGCGCCTGAACGGCGAGGACGGCCTGGGCGCCATCTTCCCCGCCATGGCCAATGCGGTGATGCTCTACGACGCGCTCGGCTACCCCAAGGATCATCCCCAACGGGCCATCGCCCGGCAGTCGGTGGACAAGCTGGTGACCGTCAAGGGCGATTGGGGCTACGTGCAGCCCTGCCTGTCGCCGGTCTGGGATACCGGCCTGGCCGCCCATGCCTTGATGGAAGCGGGCGTCGCGCCGGGCGACGAGCGCCTCGTCAAGGCCTGCGAATGGCTGCGCGGCCGCCAGATCCTTTCGGTGCGCGGCGACTGGACCGCCAATCGCGGCGACATCCGGCCGGGCGGCTGGGCCTTCCAGTACTGGAACGACTATTACCCGGACGTGGACGACACGGCGGTGGTGGGCATGGCGCTCCATCGCGCCGACCAGCACGCCAGCCGCGAGAACATCGACCGCGCCGCCGAATGGGTCGAAGGCATGCAGAGCGCCAACGGCGGCTGGGGCGCCTTCGACGCCGACAACGAATACTATTTCCTGGAACATATCCCATTCGCCGACCACGGGGCGCTGCTGGACCCGCCCACGGTGGACGTGAGCGCCCGCTGCGTCGGCTTCCTGGCCCAGTTGGGCTACAAGCCGGAAGACCCGGCCATGGCGCGGGGCATCGACTACATCAAGCGCGAGCAGGAAGACGACGGTTCCTGGTTCGGGCGCTGGGGGACGAACTACATCTACGGCACTTGGTCCGCCCTGGCGGCCCTGAACGCCGCCGGCGAGGATGCGAATTCGCCGACGGTTCGAAAGGCGGTGGACTGGCTGAAGGCCCGACAGCGTCCCGACGGCGGATGGGGCGAGGACTGCGCCACCTACTGGGACCACCGCAAGGACGAGGCCAAGGCCAGCACGGCCTCCCAGACCGCCTGGGCGGTGCTGGGCCTGATGGCGGCCGGCGAGGTGGAAAGCGATGCGGTCAAGCGGGGCATCGAGTTTCTGTTGAAGGCGCCGCGCGACGGCGGCAAGTGGGAGGAAACCTTCTACAACGCCGTCGGCTTCCCGCGCATCTTCTACCTGCGCTACCACGGCTACAGCGCGTACTTCCCGCTATGGGCCCTGGCGCGCTATCGCAACCTGCGCCAGTCCAACTCCAAGACCACCCCCTACGGCCTGTGACCAGGCTGGGCGTCATCGTCGGCATGGCGAGCGAGGCGGCCTGCCTGCCGCAGGGCGATGCTTTGCGGGTGGGGGTGAGCGGTGCCCGCCCCGACAAGGCCTATCGCGAAGCCCTGGGTCTGGTCGATGCCGGCTGCACCGCGCTGGTCAGTTTCGGGGTGGCCGGAGCCCTCGATCCCGTCCTGAAACCGGGCGCCCTGCTGGCGGCGGATGCCGTCGTGCTGCCCGGCGGCCGGCGCGTGGAAGCCGATGCCCGCTGGCGCAAGCGCTTGACCGCCAAGCTGGCCCGCGGCGGCTTGGCGGCCTTGCCGGGCAGTCTCCTGGGTCGTGACGGCCCGGTGATCCTGGCATCCCGCAAGAAGGAACTGCGCACCGAGACGGGTGCCCTGGCCGTCGACATGGAAAGCCACGCCGTGGCGGCGGTGGCGGCCGAATACGGTCTGTCTTTCCTGGTCCTCAGGGCGATTGCCGATCCCGCCGGGCGGGCGATACCCTCCTGGGTGACGGACTTGGTGGCCGCGGACGGCACGGTCGATCCCTGGAAGGCGGCCTACGAGGCCCTCTGCCGCCCCTGGGACATCCCGTCCCTGGTCCTGCTGGGCCGGGAAAACGCCCTCGCCCTCAAGACCCTGCAAGAAGCCGTCCGCCTGAGCGGCGGGCGGCTGGGGGCGGATTAGATCGGCCCCTGTTCCGGATAAACCAAAAAAAAGCCGGCCCCGAGGGGCCGGCGAGTTTAACAGGGAGGCTTCACGTCTGGGAGACGCTGGAATCCGTTCCAAACAAAGGGGGGAGGAACGGACCCCGGTATCGGGCTCGCGCCCGAAGCCGATCAGGATCGGCCGTGTTGCTGCAATGCAGCATCATCTGTTGGCCTGTATAACGGTTTGCTGCAGTTGCGAACAATAGACAATCCAACAGGACAGGCATGCGGAAAACGCATGACTCAGCCGGCTTGGCCGTCCTTCTCGATCTGCTCGATCAGGAAATCGCGGAACACGGCGATGCGCTTGGAATTGCGCAGTTCCTCCGGATAGACGAAATAGGCGTCGAACGTCGGCCCGCTCAGTTCGGGCAGGATCTCCACCAGGTTGCCGGCTTCGCGGCTCATGTAGTCGGGCAGGCCGCCGATGCCGATGCCGCTTTGGACGGCGCGGAATATCCCGTAGGAACTGTTGACCTTGAGGGCCGGACGGCGGCGTTCTCCATCCTTCATCCCGGCTTCGAGCAGCCAGTTGAGGCCTTCCACCGGCGGCTTGGTGTCGTCGCCGTAGACGACGATTCGGTGCTTGTCCAGATCGGCGACGCAGCGCGGCATGCCGTAGCGCTTCAGATAATCGGGCGCCGCGAAGACGTGGTAGGTCATGGTCATCAGGCGGCGCTGCACCAGGTCGGGCTGGGTCGCCGGAGTCATGCGGATGGCGACCTCGGCCTGGCGCATGGCGAGATCCAGTTCGGTGTCGGCCAGCATCACCGACAACTCGATATCGGGATAGCGTTCCAGGAACTGGCGGACCCGCGAGGTCAGCCAGACCGATCCGAAGGCCACCGTGGTGGTCACCCGCAGGCGACCCTGCGGACGGTCCTTGCTTTCCTTGATGCGGGCTTCCGCCATGCCCAGCTTGGAGACCATCTCGCGGGCGGTGCGATGGAGCATCTCGCCCTGCTCGGTGAGCAAAAGGCCGCGGGCGTGGCGGTGGAACAGCGGCACGCCCAGGCTGTCCTCCAGGGCGCCGACCTGGCGGCTGACCGCCGACTGGCTGAGGTTCAGCACCTCGCCCGCATGGGTGAAGCTGCCGGCCTGCGCGACCGCGTGGAAAATGCGCAGCTTGTCCCAGTCCATGGCCGCTCCGCCTTTCCGCTCAGTGACCGTTGAGGGCGAGGAACCGATCCGCTTCCAGCGCCGCCATGCAGCCTGAACCGGCCGCCGTCACCGCCTGGCGGTAATGCTTGTCCTGCACGTCGCCGGCCGCGAAGACGCCGGGGATATTGGTCAGCGGGCGGCCCGGCCGGGTGACGATGTAGCCTTCGGCATCGATGTCCAGCTGGCCCTTGAACAGGTCGGTGTTGGGCGAATGGCCGATGGCGACGAAGACGCCGTCCACCTTGACCTCGGACGTGGCCCCGGTCTTGACGTTCTTCAGGCGCACGCCGGTCACTCCCGGCGGCATGCCGCCGCCCAGGATCTCGTCCACCACGCTGTCCCAGACCACCTGGATCTTAGGGTTGGCGAACAGCTTGTCCTGCATGATCTTTTCGGCGCGCAGCGAATCGCGGCGGTGCACCAGGGTGACCTTGGAACAGAAGTTGGTCAGGTAGATGGCTTCCTCGACCGCCGTATTGCCGCCGCCCACCACGACCACGTCCTTGCCCTTGTAGAAGAAGCCGTCGCAGGTGGCGCAGGCCGACACGCCCATGCCGCGATAGCGGTCTTCGGACGGCAGCCCCAGCCAGCGGGCGGTGGCGCCGGTGGCGACGATCAGGGTGTCGCCCGTGTAGACGTCGCCCGAATCGCCCGTCAGGACGAAGGGACGCTTGGACAGGTCGGCAGACACGATCACGTCCTCCATCAGGGCGGCGCCCACGTGTTCGGCCTGCTTTTGCATCTGTTCCATCAGCCAGGGGCCCATGATGGGTTCGGCGAAGCCGGGGAAGTTCTCGACATCGGTGGTGATGGTCATCTGCCCGCCCGGCTGCATGCCGCGCACCAGCAGCGGCTTCAGATTGGCGCGCGCGGTGTAGATGGCCGCCGTGTAGCCGGCCGGGCCCGATCCGACGATCAGGACCTTGGTGCGATGCGTGGTGGACATGGATGGGCCCCCTTACGATCAGTGCGACGCCGCCAGGATAAGGAGCCCCATGCCGCGATGCAAGAAGCCCCCGCGACAGGCATTGTAATTAAATTTCAATTGTAATATTGTTGCGCGAGTTTTTTCGGGGAGACGAGGAGCCCATGCCCAGGGTCAAACTGGACGGCATCGACCGGCGCATCCTGCACGATCTGCAGGCCGACGGACGGATCACCAACGTGGAACTGGCAAGAAGGGCCGGCATTTCGGCGCCGCCCTGCCTGCGGCGCGTGCGGGTGCTGGAGGAAGCCGGCTACATCCGCGGCTACCACGCCCAACTGGACGCCAAGGCGCTGGGCTTCAACGTGACCGTCTTCGCCCAGGTGGGCTTGAGCAGCCAGGCGGAAGCCGATCTCGATTCCTTCGAGTCCCTGGTCCGCCAGTGGCCGGAGGTGCGCGAATGCCACATGCTGGCCGGCGAGACCGACTTCCTGCTCAAGGTGGTGGCCAGGGACTGGGACGCCTACCAGCATTTCCTCACCACCCGCCTGACCGCGGCCCCCAACGTCAGCCACGTCAAGTCGGCGCTGTCCATCCGCACGTCGAAGAGCGAGCCGGGCGTGCCCATCGACCTCGATTCGGTCCAAGCCGAGGCCGACGAAGCGGCCGATTAGCTTGCTCCCTGGACCCGGCGATGCTAGAGAATCGCCTCTGCCGGGTTTCCGCGAGGGCGGTGTCGGTCGGCCTCGAAATAAAAACAAGCGCGGAGCCTTGAACATGAAGAACCGGATCGTGGTCTACGGCGCCCTGGTCGTGGTGCTGCTGGTGGTCGCCTTGGCCGGCAAGCGCTGGCTCGCGCCCCCGGCCGAACAGGCGACGACGGGCGGCGGCCTGAAGGTCGAGGTGGTGGGGGGGCCGGCCAAGGCCCCGGCCATCGGCGGCCCCTTCGCCCTCACCGACCACGACGGCCGGGCGGTGACCGATGCCGACTACCGTGGCCGCTTCATGCTGATCTTCTTCGGCTACACCTTCTGCCCGGACGTCTGCCCGACCAACCTGTCCACCGTGGCCCAGGCCCTCGATATCCTGGGACCGGCGGCGGAGCGGATCGTCCCCCTCTTCATTTCGGTTGACCCTCAACGCGACACGGTCGAGAAGCTGAAGGAGTTCGTCGGTCATTTCCATCCGCGCCTGGTGGGGCTTACCGGCACCAACGAGCAGGTCGTCGACGCGGCGCGCAAGTTCCGGGTCTATTACGCCAAGGTCGCCCAGCCGGGCGGCGGGCCCGACGACTACCTGATGGACCACGGCGCCATCACCTACCTGATGGGGCCCGACGGCGCCTTCCGCGCCCATTTTCCCCACGGCACCGCCCCCGAACAAATGGCGGCCCGGCTCAGGGACCTGCTGGCCGCCAAATGATCCGCCCCTTGCATCCGGGCGCATCCCGAATTATCTGAACCCCACCGGCGCCAAGACCGAGAGACCCGCAATGTCCCTGCCTCAAGAAATCGACGTCGAAGACCTGGACCGTATGACCAAGGACGGGGTGCCGCACCGCATCCTGGACGTCCGGGAACCCTGGGAAGTGGCGGTCTGCGGCTTCAAGGACAGCCTGCACATCCCCATGCGGGAACTGCCCGCCCACCTGGAACGGCTGCCGGCCAACGAGAACCTGGTGGTCATCTGCCATCACGGGGTGCGCAGCCTGCATGTCATGGCCTGGCTGCGCAACATGGGCTTCCGGCAGGCCACCAGCCTGCGCGGCGGCATCGACGCCTGGGCCAAGCGTGTCGATCCCTCGATGAATACCTACTGAGCCCGCATCCTTTTTCCGTGCCGGTGGAGGCGAGGAAAATATCTGGTGCGCCCGTCTTCGAGGTCAGTCCGGACGACTGCGGCCAAAGCCGCTTCCGCAAGCGGTCCCGGGAGCGGGCAAGCTCGGGCGGCCGCCGGTATCTTTTGAACGGGTCGGCGCACTCTTTTAATCAGTAGGTCGATGGTTCGATCCCATCCGCGCTCACCAAATGGCTTGGCCATTTTTCTTGCCGGGGAAGCACCGGGAAGACGATGGTTCCGATTGCGCGTAGCCGTTGTCCGAGGTGGACGCATGGGTGAGCGAGCGGGTCGCTATTCGCGATACGCCAACGGGCAGGTTGACCATGACGGCCGCCCCCCAATCGTGTACCATGCCGCCATGAAGCAGGTTCTTGAGAATATCGAAGCCAGCCAAGTCTTCGCGGAAATGACGCGACGGGGCATCAAGCCCCGCCAGCATGTGCGCGTCGTCTTCGAGGAAGTCGAGGCTGAAGAATTCCCCATTGCCCGCATGGCACAGGAAGGCGGCGCTTTCGACTGGCTGAAGGACGAGCCGGATATCTACACCCTGGCCGATATCAAAGAGCGCAATGTTTGAATTCGGCAGTATCGTCTTCGTCACGTTTCCCTTCACGGACCTTTCCGGCGCCAAGCTCCGTCCCGCCCTGGTCATTTCGCGCGATAACGAGACGAGGGATGATATCGTCCTGGCGTTCATCACCTCGCGCACGCGCTTGATGTCGTCATAGAGCTTGTTCGTGCGCAGCCCGAGGTAATCGCGGATGTCGGCGATGGGAATGCGGTAGGTCTTGAAGTCGCTGTCTTCCTGGCGGACCAGCGACACCATGAGGAGCACGACGCGCTTTTCCTCCAGCGTCATGAAGTAGCTGGCTTCCGCCAGCTTGTTGGCCTGGGTGACGACGAGCTTTTCCCGGTCGATCTTGGCGACGACGACTTGGCGGGTCATGGGGGGCGGGGTTAGATCGTTGATAGGATGGCGTAATCGGGACAGGTGCGCGAATCCGTCCCCAACTCGCCCCCCTTCCGTCCCAATCGCGCGCGGAAAGGCCTGGAAAATAAGGGGTTTGACGCTCCCTCAAACAGACAAACATATAAACAGCAGCAAACAGGGATGCTGCCGCGGATCGAAAAAGGGGAAGGAACCGGGGGCTTGCGGGGGGATGGCATAAAATCGGCATGGGGGGTAGAATGCGGCCATGATCACCAAGGAGGCCGTTGCCATGCGCCAAAGCGCCACCCTCGCCATTCAGGCCGAAAAGCTCCCGAGGGAGCTTGTCGCCGCGCTGGAAGGAAGCGAGGCGGGGGCGGTCTATGCCGTGCACGTCGAAAAGCTGTCGGTCGAGGATACCGCCTATTTCCTCGAAACGCGGGCGAAGGTGCAGGAAGGTCTGGCCGATGTCGAGGCGGGCAACGTGCTGGACGAAGAAGACGTTTTCGCGCACCTCGAATCCAAGCTCGGCATCAAGGTAACCCGCTGATTCCATGCCTCCCCGCCCTCGCTATACCAGCGGCGCCTTGCACGATCTTGCCGAGATCGGCGGGTACATCGCGAAGGACAACAAGCGGGAAGCCGAACGCTTCATCAATCGCATCAAGGACAAGTGCCGGGAAATCGCGGCCAGTTCGGAAATGGGCCGGCTGCGCGAGGCCTTCGGGTCCGGCGTGCGGACCTTTCCCGTCGGCAACTACCTGATTTTCTACAAGCCCACCAGGTCCGGCGTCATCGTTCTCCGGATCATTCACGGTGCCCGGAACCTGCTCGAAGCGTTCGGCCCGGAAGGTTGACGGCCACGACTTGGCTCCTCGCGGTCGAACACGAAGCCCGCGAGGTCTACCGCGTGGCGGCGGAAAAGAGCCAGGAGTTCGTCCTTGCGGCGGGACTGCTCCTCGGTGGGGACGGGAAACGCGGATTGCCGCTGCTTCAGGTGGGCGCGACGAACGCCAGGACCTCGGCCTGCTGCTCCCGAGGCAGGGCCTCGACCTCCCGCGAAATCTTGTCGGCATAGCCCATTGCCGTTCTCCTGGCTCAATGACCACGGGGCGAAGTATAGCACAGCCGGCGACGACCGGGCAAAAGCCCTATCCCCCGTCAGCAGTTCTCATTATGGCCTTCCCCCCCAAATCCACGAGAGGAGGGGCTTCCCGGGCGGTTCGCTCCCCTCCCTCGCCCTTGTGGGAGAGCGGGAAAGGGCCTTCTCGTCCTCGAAAACCGCCAGGATGCGGGGGGAGTGAAGAGCCGCGCCGTTCCGTCCGCCTCCGCCGTCAGTTATACCGCACGTCGACGATCTCATAGGATTTGTGGCCGCCCGGGGTGGTCACCTCGACCACGTTGCCGATATGCTTGCCGACCAGGGCCCGCGCCAGCGGCGAAGTGACCGGCAGGCGGCCGTTCTTGATGTCGGCTTCGTGGGAACCGACGATGCGGTACTCGGTCTCGCTCTCGGAATCCTCGTCCACCAGCATCACCCAGGCCCCGAAGCGCACCACCGGGCCGGTCATGTTGGTGGTGTCGATGGCATCGGCGCGGCTGATGATGTCTTCCAGTTCGACGATGCGACCCTCGATGAAGCTCTGGCGCTCGCGCGCCGCGTGGTATTCGGCGTTCTCCGACAGATCGCCGTGTTCGCGCGCTTCGGCGATGGCCTTGATGACGGCCGGCCGTTCGATGGACTTCAGGCGGCGCAGTTCGTCTTCGAGCTGGCCCAGGCCTTCGGGCGTCATCGGAATCTTTTCCATCGGCTCCCTCCCAATCGGAAAGACAAAACTTCCGCCGGGTCTCCGAGGGGGAGGCCCGGACCATCCCCGCTTAATGCGTGCTAGAACGTGCTCTTAAAATACGACTGCAGCGGAGCTACCGCAAGGGTGGCGCCGCGCACCGCTTCCAGGGCCCTGACGACGGCCGAGGCGGCCGTCATGGTCGTGTAGTAGGGGACGTTGTTCATCAGGGCGGAGCGGCGGATCGAATAGCTGTCGGCGATGGCCTTGGCGCCTTCCGTCGTATTGATGACCAACTGCACCTGGCCCGACAGGATGGCATCCTCGCAGTTGGGGCGGCCTTCGGCGACCTTGAGGGTTTCCGCCACCTCCAGGCCGGTGTCGCGCAGGAACTGCGCCGTGCCGTCGGTGGCCAGCAGCTTGAAGCCCAGCGCCGCCAGGCGGCCGGCCAGTTGGGCGGCGGCCGCCTTGTCGCGCTTCTTGACGGAAATGAAGACCGCGCCGCCTTCCGGCAGCTTGGAACCGGCACCCACCTGCGACTTGGCGTAGGCGCGGCCGAAATCGGTATCGAGCCCCATCACCTCGCCGGTGGACTTCATCTCGGGCCCCAGGATGACGTCGACGCCGGGGAAGCGGGCGAAGGGGAAGACCGCTTCCTTGACCGCGATATGGGCCATCTCCGGCGCTTCCTTGAGGCCGAAGGAGGCCAGCTTCTCGCCCGCCATGACGCGGGCCGCGATCTTGGCGATGGGCACGCCGGTCGCCTTGGCGACGAAGGGCACGGTGCGGCTGGCGCGCGGGTTGACTTCCAGGACGTAGATGTCGCCGCCCTTGACCGCGAACTGCACGTTCATCAAGCCCACCACGTTCAAGCCGCGGGCCAGTTCCACCGATTGGCGGCGCAGTTCGGCCACCGTGGCCTCGCTCAGGGAATAGGGGGGCAGGGAACAGGCGGAATCGCCCGAATGGATGCCCGCTTCCTCGATATGCTGCATGACGCCGGCCACATAGACGTCGGTGCCGTCGGCCAGCGCATCCACATCCACCTCGATGGCGTCCTGCAGGTAGGAATCCAGCAGCACCGGGCTGTCGCCCGACACCTTCACGGCAGTCTTCATGTAGCGCATCAGGGCCTGGACGTCGTGGACGATTTCCATCGCCCGCCCGCCCAGCACGTAGGACGGCCGGATGACCAGGGGATAGCCGATGCGAATGGCCACATCGACGGCTTCCTCGACCGAACGCGCCAAGCCGTTGGCCGGCTGGCGCAGCCCCAGCTTGTGCAAAAGGACCTGGAAGCGTTCGCGGTCTTCCGCCAGGTCGATGGCGTCGTACGAGGTGCCCAGGATGGGGATGCGCGCCCGTTCCAGCGCCGCCGCCAGCTTCAAGGGCGTCTGGCCGCCGAACTGCACGATCACCCCCCGGAAGTCGCCGGCCGTCTGTTCCTTGCGGATCAGTTCGACGACGTCTTCTTCGGTCAGGGGCTCGAAATAGAGGCGGTCCGAGGTGTCGTAGTCGGTGGACACCGTTTCGGGGTTGCAGTTGACCATGATGGTCTCGAACCCCGCCTCCTTCAGCGCGTAGGCGGCATGGACGCAGCAGTAGTCGAATTCGATGCCCTGGCCGATGCGGTTCGGACCGCCGCCCAGGATCGCCACCTTGGCGCGGGCGGAAACCTCGGCCTCGCATTCGGGGGCATTCACTCCGTCGCCCTCGTAGGCCGAATACATGTAGGGGGTGCGCGACGGAAACTCGGCGGCGCAGGTATCCACCCGCTTGTAGACCGGGTGCACGTCCAGCATGCGCCGCCGGTTGGCCAGATCGGCCGGAGTCTTGCCCGACAGCTCCGCCAGGCGGGTATCGGAAAAGCCCATCTTCTTCAGGCGCAGCATGCCCGGCGCGTCGGGCGGCAGGCCGTTCTTGCGGATGGCTTCCTCGGTATCGACGAGGGCCTTGATCTGTTCCAGGAACCAGCGGTCGTAGCGGGAAGCGATGCGCACCTCCTCGACGCCGGCCCCCAGCCGGAAGGCCTGGGCGATGACCAGAAGGCGGTCGGGACGGGGCTGGGACAGCAGCTTCATCACGGCATCCAGGTCGCCCGTGTCGTCCCCCAGGTCCGGCGGGTTCAGTCCGGTCAGGCCGGTTTCCATGGACCTGAGGCCCTTTTGCAGGGATTCCTGGAAGGTGCGGCCGATGGCCATGGCCTCGCCCACCGACTTCATGGACGTGGTGAGCAGCGCCGGGGTGCCGGGGAACTTCTCGAAGGTGAAGCGGGGGATCTTGGTGACCACGTAGTCGATGGTCGGCTCGAAGGAAGCCGGGGTCACGCCGGTGATGTCGTTGGTCAGTTCGTCCAGGCGGTAGCCGACCGCCAGCTTGGCAGCCACCTTGGCGATGGGAAAGCCGGTGGCCTTCGAGGCCAGCGCCGAGGACCGCGACACCCGCGGGTTCATCTCGATCACCACCATGCGGCCGTTGTCCGGATTGATGGCGAACTGCACGTTGGAGCCGCCGGTATCCACCCCGATCTCGCGCAGCACCGCGATCGAGGCGTCGCGCATGATTTGGAATTCCTTGTCGGTGAGCGTCAGCGCAGGCGCCACGGTGATCGAATCGCCGGTATGGACGCCCATCGGATCGACGTTTTCGATGGAACAGACGATGATGCAGTTGTCGGCGCCGTCGCGCACGACCTCCATCTCGTATTCCTTCCAGCCCAGCACCGATTCCTCGACCAGGACCTCGTGCACGGGGGAAGCGGCCAGGCCGCCGGCGACGATCTGCTCGAACTCGACCCGGTTGTAGGCGATGCCGCCCCCGATGCCGCCCAGGGTGAAGGACGGCCGGACGATGAGCGGCAGGCCGATGGCATCGGCGGCGGCGCGCGCTTCTTCCATGGTCTTGACCAGGCGGCTCTTGGGGCAGGCGAGCCCGATCTTTTCCATGGCGTCGCGGAACAGCAGGCGGTCTTCCGCCTTGGCGATCACGGCGGCGTTGGCGCCGATCAGTTCCACCCCGGCCTTCTTCAAAAAGCCGGAACGGTCCAGTTCCATGGCGGCGTTCAGCGCCGTCTGGCCGCCCATGGTGGGCAGCACGGCGTCGGGCTTCTCGCGCTCGATGATCCGTTCCAGGAATTCGGGGACGATGGGCTCGATATAGGTGGCGTCCGCCAGACCGGGATCGGTCATGATGGTGGCCGGGTTGGAATTGACCAGCACCACCCGGTAGCCTTCCTGCTTCAGGGCCTTGCAGGCCTGGGCACCCGAATAGTCGAATTCGCAGGCTTGGCCGATCACGATGGGGCCGGCGCCGATGATCAGGATGGACTGGATGTCTGTGCGTTTGGGCATGACGGCGTCTTAGTAGCCCGCCTTTTCGCCCACGGTCAAGCCGGCGCATCGTCGCCAGGCGTCCAAAATCGCGGCGGTGCGGGCGGGACGGAGCACGCCCGCGCCCGGCGGGCACCGCGTCAACCGGGTGGCAATTCTCGCCGAGCCGCTGTAGAAAGGGAGTCCCTTTCGGCGAAGGAGATCGCAAGCGTGAGCAAATCGGTCCTCCTGGTGGACGACAACCGGGTCGCAAGATTGATGCTGCGCATGGTGATCGCCGAACTGCGTCCCGACTGGACGATCGCCGAAGCCCAGAACGGCGAGGACGCCCTGGCCATGGCGGCACGGGACCGCTTCGACGTCCTGCTGGTCGACGTCGGACTGCCCGGCATGAGCGGCCTGGAGGTCGCGGCCCGCCTGAAGGAACATTTCCCCGACAGTGCGTTGGCCATGGTGACCGCCAACATCCAAAAGCCGGTGCGCGACCGGGCGGCGGCTTTGGGCGCCGCTTTCATCGAGAAGCCCCTGAGGCCCGAAACCCTCCTGGAGTTCTTCACCCGCTCCGAGGCCAGCCATGGATGACCTGACAGAATTCCAGCACGCCGCCATCACCGAAATGCTGAACATCGCCATCGGCAAGTCGGCGGCGGCACTGAACGCCCTGGTAGACGAGGAAGTCACCCTCTCCGTCCCCGAGGTGATTTTCACCACCTGCGGCGAGGCCGCCCGCATGATCGAGAAGCAGGCCGGCAGCGTTGCCTGCGCGGTCATGCAGGAATTCGTCGGCGCCTTCTCCGGCAATGCCATGCTGATCTTCCCGGAAGCCAAGAGCCTCGCGCTGGTGCGATTGATGATCGGCGAGGCCGTGCCCCTGGAATCCCTGACCGAGTTGGAGCAGGAAGCCCTCACCGAGGTGGGCAACATCGTGCTCAACGCCTCGCTCGGCACCCTGGCCAACCTTCTGGGGCTGGAGATCGACAGTTCCCTGCCCGTCTATCTTTCCGGTACCGGGTCGGCCATCCTGCAGGACGCGGTCGGCAAATGCGCCGATAGCGACTGGGCCCTGCTGGTCGAGGTCGACTTCGAACTCAAGAAGAGTAACATCGACGGCTACGTCCTCCTGATGTTGGATGTGGCCTCGGCGCAGCGCTTCGGCGACTTGGTCGACGCCTACGTCAAGAACTTCATGTCCTGATTTGGCCCCGAGGCGGCGATGAACGAACCCGTCTTTGCCAAGGTCCTGGATGCCACCGATACCGGCCTTGCGGTGATCGGCCCCGATCGCCGCATCGAGCTATGGAACGCTTGGCTGGCCCGCGGCACCGGCATCGGCGCCGTCACCGCCGTCGGCCGGACCGTCGAGGAACTGTTCCCCAGCCTGGTCGGCACCCGCGTACCCGCCGCCATCGACAACACCTTGACCAAGGGCCTGTCCTCCCTGCTGACCGCAGCCCTCAATCCGATGCTCTTTCCGCTGAAGGGACGGCAGCGGCAGCGCCCCATCGAACAGATGGTGATGGTCAAAGTGGTGACCGACGCGATGGACCGTCGCCACTGCCTGATCCAGGTGCTGGACGTTTCCGACGCCGCCGCCCGCGAGAAGATGCTGCGTCAGCAGGCCCGCACCCTGCAGGCCCTGGCCGACAACCACCGCCAGAGCGAACTGCGCATCCGCGCCATCGTCGACAGTGCCCTGGATGCCATCGTCGCCTTCGACGAGGAAGGCCGGATCGTCACGTGCAATCCGGCGGCCGAGCGGGTTTTCGGCTGCGCCGCCCCGACCCTGCTGGGTTCGGCGGTGGAGAATCTGGTGCAGTGGCAGGACATGTCCGATTCGGCGGCCCGGTCGCGGGTGCCGCCGCAGGGCATCTGGCGCCGACTGACCGCCGCCCAGGGAGTCCACGAATGCACCGGCCAGCGCCACGACGGCACGGCCATCACCCTCGAACTCAGCTTGGCCGAAATGGGCATGGACGGACGCAGCCTGTTCGTCATGACGGCGCGCGACATCACGTTGCGCAAGCAGGTGGAAGCCCGCATCCATTACCTGGCCCATTACGACAGCCTGACCGACCTGCCCAACCGGGTTCTTTACCGCGAACGCCTGGGACAGGTGTTCGCCCAGACCAAGCGCCATCCCAAACCTTTCGCCCTGATGATGCTCGACCTCGATCGCTTCAAGGAAGTCAACGACACGCTGGGCCACCATGTCGGCGACGTGCTTCTGCGGGCGGCGGGCCGAAGGATTGTCGGCGCGGTGCGCGAAAGCGACACCGTGGCCCGTCTGGGCGGCGACGAATTCGCGGTGATCCTCACCAACCTGAACAACGCCGACGGCGCCGGGACGGTCGCCGAAGCCATCGTCGCCAAGCTCTCCACCCCCTTCGAACTGGAAGGCCACGAAGTCAAGACCAGCACCAGCATCGGCATCGCCATCTTCCCCAGCGATGGCGGCACACCGGAAGAGCTGATGAAACATGCCGACCTGGCGCTCTACCGCTCCAAGGCCAAGGGCCGCAACACCTACCAGTTCTACGTCCCGCAACTGGACGCCGAAGTCCAGGCCCACAAGGGCATGGAAAAGGATCTGCGCCGAGCCCTGCAGGGCCCGGATGTCGATCTGCATTTCCAGCCGATGATCGACGTGCGCGGCAACCGGCTCAACGGCCTGGAAGCCTTGATGCGCTGGAACCACCCCATGCGCGGCTTCCTGGAAGCCAAGGACTTCATCCCCGTGGTGCGCGATACCGACCTGATCGTACCGGTCGGCCATTGGGTGCTCAAGCGCGCCTGCACCCAGTTGAAGGCCTGGCTGGATTCCGGCCTGGCCGTGCCGCGGGTGGCGGTGAACCTGTCGCCGGCCGAGCTTTGCCATCGCCTGCTGCTGCCGACCCTTCGCCATATCCTGGCGGAAAGCGGCATCGACCCGTGGTTGATCCAGTTGGAATTCTCCGAGGCCGCCCTGCGGCTGGCCGCCGACCGAGCCCATAGCGTGCTGGAGGAACTGCATTCCTTCGGAGTTCGGCTGGCGGTGGACGATTTCGGCACCGGGGTTTCATCGCTGGAGCACCTGCGCCGCCACCCGGTCGACCAGTTGAAGGTGGCGCCCGTCTTCGTCACCGGCGAGCCCGGAGACAGCATGCTGGCCGCCCTGGTCGGACTGGGGCGGAGCCTGGGAGCACGGGTAGTCGCCGAGGGCGTCGAGACCGCAGAGCAAATGGACGCGGTCCGCCAAGCGGGGGCCGACGAGGCCCAGGGCTACCATCTGGGCGCCCCCCTGCCGCCCGCCGAGGCCGCCGCCCGCTGGCTGGCGAAGTAGCTGGCCCACCGGTCAATAGTGATACCGGCACTGGACGATCTCCAGGCGCTGGATATCACCGGTCCCGGTGACCCGATAGACCAGGCGATGTTCGCCCGTGATGCGTCGCGACCACCAGCCGGACAGACTGCCCTTCAGGGGCTCCGCATTCCGACGGCTTTCAGTTCCCGATGAATCTGGACCCGTCAGGCTGGGCTATGATAATTGTGGTAGGCTTGCCTATCCCAACTTGAACAGTGCCCGAGAAAAAGCTGTTCTGTAACAGACTGTTACGGAGTGGCACGGGTTTGTTAGCACTACATTCCGGGGTGGCGGGGTTTCAGGTGGGGGTTTCGTGGTGGT
>JAMOBD010000069.1 GCA_039908345.1 Magnetospirillum sp. WYHS-4 | reverse complement strand
AACACCCTGCCCGACCTCGGCGGGCGCAACGACGAAATCGGCGATCTCGCTCTGGCGCTCCAGGAAATGACCCAGGCCCTATGGGACAGGCTCGATGCCATCGACCGCTTCGCCGCCGACGTGGCGCACGAGATCAAGAATCCCCTGTCCTCCCTGCGCAGTGCCGTCGAGACGGTCCAGGTGGTTTCCGATCCGGCCCAGAAGGCCAAGCTGATGACCATCATCCAGGATGACGTGAAGCGCCTGGACCGGCTGATCAGCGACATTTCCGAGGCCTCGCGCCTGGATGCCGAACTGTCGCGCGCCGAGATGACCTCGGTCGACCTGGCCGACATGCTGGAGGCGCTGGTGGACGTCCATGCCCATACGGCCCCCCCGGGCGCCCCCAGGCTTACCCTGGAATGCTCCGCGGCGGCCGTGGTGGACGGCATGGAAGACCGTCTGGTGCGGGTCTTCCGCAACCTGATCGGCAACGCCATCTCCTTCAGCCCCGCCGGAAGCGAGATCCATCTGACGGTCGCCGCCGGCCCGCCGGGCATGGCGGAGGTATGCGTCGAGGACCAGGGCCCCGGCATCCCCGCCGGCAAGGAGGAGGCGATCTTCGAGCGCTTCTACAGCGAA
The DNA here is from genome assembly GCA_039908345.1 of Magnetospirillum sp. WYHS-4. Classification (NCBI taxonomy): domain Bacteria; kingdom Pseudomonadati; phylum Pseudomonadota; class Alphaproteobacteria; order Rhodospirillales; family Rhodospirillaceae; genus Magnetospirillum; species Magnetospirillum sp. WYHS-4. The sequence goes on along the minus strand of JAMOBD010000069.1, from coordinate 13,665 downwards.
CGGCCCAAGGGCGAGAAATTCGGCACCCATTCGGGTCTCGGGCTGTCGATCTCGCGCCAGATCGTCGAGGCCCACAACGGTACCATCTTCGCCGAGAACCGCCTGGAGGGCGGCGCCCGCTTCGTGGTCCGCCTGCCGCTCAATCCTACTCCTTGATGCGCTCGATATCGGCGCCACAGGCGGAGAGTTTCTCTTCCAGGCGCTCGTAGCCGCGGTCAAGGTGATAGACCCGGTTGACGACCGTCTCTCCCTGGGCCGCCAGGCCGGCCAACACCAGCGACACCGAGGCCCGCAGATCGGTCGCCATCACCGGCGCGCCGGACAGCTTCTTGACGCCGCGCACGATGGCCGAGGCGTTGTGCACGTTGACGTTGGCTCCCATGCGGCAAAGCTCGGGGACGTGCATGAAGCGGTTCTCGAAGATGGTCTCGGTAATCATCGAGGCGCCTTCGGCGACGGAAAGGAGGGCCATCACCTGGGCCTGCATGTCGGTGGGAAAGCCCGGGAAGGGCTCGGTCATCACGTCGATACCCTTGAGCGCCCCGTTGGTGCGCGACACCAGAAGGCCGTCGTCGGCCTCGCGGATGTCGACGCCCGCATCGCCCAACACCTTCGCCACCGATTCGATCAGGGCCAGGCGGGTACCCTTCAGCAGCAACTCGCCCCCGGTGATGGCCGCGGCCACCAGGTAGCTGCCGGTCTCGATGCGGTCGGGAACCACCGAATATTCGGCGCCGTGCAGTTCCTTGACCCCTTTGATACGGAGCGTGTCGCTGCCGATGCCCGCGATGTCGGCCCCCATCGCCACCAGGCAATGGGCCAGGTCGGTGACTTCCGGCTCGCGGGCGGCGTTGGCCAGCACCGTCTCGCCCTGGGCCAGAGTCGCCGCCATCAGCAGGTTCTCGGTGCCGCCCACGGTGACCATGGGAAAGACGATGTGGGCGCCCTTGAGACCCTTGGGGGCGGCGGCCTCGACATAGCCTTCGTTGAGAATGATCTCGGCACCCATCTGGGCCAGTCCCTTCAGGTGCAGGTCGACCGGGCGGGTACCGATGGCGCAGCCTCCGGGCAGAGAAACCCGCGCCTTGCCGAAGCGGGCCGCCAACGGCCCCAGCACCAGGACCGAGGCCCGCATGCGGCGCACCAGATCGTAGGGTGCCGTGGTCTGACGGATGGCGTTGGACCGCAAGTCGAGGACCCGGCCCAGGTTGCCGCCGTTGGAGGCATCGCCGACCATCCCGATCTCGACCCCCAGTTCGGCCAGCAGGTGGGCCATGGTCGAGATGTCGGCCAGATGGGGCAGGTTGGACAGGCGCAGCACGCCGTCAGTCAACAGGCTGGCGGCCATCAGGGGCAGGGCGGCGTTCTTGGCGCCCCCGATCTGGATGGTGCCGTGCAGCGGCTTGCCGCCGCGGATCAGGATGCGGTCCATGAAGGGAGCCCCCGGGGGGTGGTGGAACGGGAAGACTTCTTAGCGCGGCTCCTTGACGGCGACAAGAGTTCTCGACCGCTGCCGGGCCTGTTCCTTCCGCTTCTTCAGGTTGTCGCGCAGGGCCGCGGCCTGTCGGTCCTGTCGCTCTTTTTTCCGGGAAGTCTTGCCGGGGGCCTTGTCCGAAGCCATGAAACCCTTTCCCATCAAGATGTTGAAGGGGGAATCCTGGCCTGAATGGCGTGGCGCGTCAAGGGCGCTTGCCTTGGCGGAAACCCTGTGGCATGGTGCGCGCCTTCAACGCTCCCGGTGCCGCCGTAGCTCAGGGGTAGAGCACACCCTTGGTAAGGGTGGGGTCGACAGTTCAATTCTGTCCGGCGGCACCATTATCCTCCCCAGAAATCCCATGTTTCCCGCCGTTTTCCGCGACCAGCCCCGCCGGGCGGAATACATGGAATCAACCGGCGATGTGTCACCCTGACCGGGGAAATCCGTGGACTGGCGGAAGGGACGGAAAGGGCCGGATGGACTGGCTCGCGATCCGAGCGGAACCGTCGGGATCGGCAAGCCTGATCTTCTGCCTGTGCCCCTGATCGCCCCTGACATCGTCGAGGCCATCCTCGACAGCCAAGGCCAAGCGAAAATAACATTGAATATCGAAAGTAACGGCCAGATAATACCTGGATGATCGAGCGCCGCATTCTTCGCAAGGTCCAGGAGGCCCTGGCACGCCAAGCCGCGGTGGCCCTCATCGGGCCCCGGCAGGTCGGCAAGACCACGCTTGCCCACGCCGTCGCCGAAACCCGCCCTTCCCTCTACCTCGACCTGGAGATCCCCAGCGACCGCAACAAGCTCGCGGACCCGGAGCTGTTCCTCAAGGGCCACGAGGACAAGCTGGTCATCCTGGACGAAATCCACCGCGCACCCGAACTGTTCCAGACCCTGCGCGGCCTGATCGACCAGGGCCGGCGCAAGGGGCTGCGAACCGGGCGCTTCCTGGTCTTGGGATCGGCCGCCGTCGACCTTCTGCGCCAAAGCGGCGAAACCCTGGCCGGACGCCTCGAGTACGTCGACATGGGCCCCCTGGACGCCCTGGAGGTTAACGACGACGATACGGCCCTCTATCGCCTGTGGCTGCGCGGGGGCTTCCCCGACAGCTATCTCGCCGCCTCCGATGCCGACAGCCTGCGGCTGCGCCAGAGCTTCATCCGGACCTACCTGGAACGCGACGTGCCGCAGTTCGGCCCCCGCATCCCGGCGGAAACCCTGGAGCGCCTCTGGACCATGCTCGCCCACGGCCAGGGCGGCCTGCTGAACGCCTCGCGCCTGGCCTCCGGCCTGTTGGTCAGCGCGCCTACGGTGACGGGCTACATCGGCCTGCTGGTAGACCTTCTGCTGGTGCGCCGGCTGCAACCCCACCACGCCAACCTGGGCAAGCGCCTGGTCAAGTCGCCCAAGGTCTACATCCGGGACAGCGGACTGGTCCATGCCCTTCTAGGCCTGCGGGACCTGAACGACCTAGCCGGGCATCCGGTGGTCGGCCCGAGTTGGGAGGGCTTCGTGGTGGAAGCTCTGCTGGCCGTCCTGCCGGATGGTGCCAAGGCCGGCTTCTACCGCACCGCCGCCGGGGCGGAGATCGATCTGCTCATCGACCTGGGGGGCCGCAAAGGCCTGTGGGCCATCGAGATCAAGCGCGGCCTGTCGCCCCGGCCGGAGCGAGGGTTCCACCATGCCCGGCAGGACCTCAAGCCGGCCCGCGCCTTCCTGGCCCATTCCGGGCGGGACCGCTATCCCCTGGGCGAGGGCGTCGAGGCGATCGGCCTGCGCGAGTTGGCCGGGGAACTGGCGGTCGCGTGACCCGGGACCGGCGGCGGCGGAAAATCCGTGGAGTACCCGCCGGACCAGCCTGAAATCCCTGAATATCCGGGACCCGTCATCCCAACCGGCCAATGAGTCGATTCGAGGGTTGGTATGTATTAATCCTCGGATTCAGGCCTCGCCGACATCGATACATCGCCCACCAAGCCAGCCACCACTTCCGGCAGGCGGGCGAAGTCCTCCAGCACCAGATCCGCCCCCAGCTGCTCCGGCGGCATCCTCGCGTAGCCGTGGGCCGCCGCGATCACCGGCAGGCCCGCCGCCCGGCCGGCCTGCACGTCGACTTGGGAGTCGCCGACCAGCAGGGCGTCCGTGGCATCGGCACCCAGCGCCTCGACGCAGGCCAGCACGTGGCGCGGGTCCGGCTTCTTGATCCCCGGCAGGGAATCGCCGCCCACCACGACGTCGAAATAGGGCGCCAAGCCGAGGGCTTCTAGGATCTCCAGGGTTGCCGCATGGGGCTTGTTGGTGCAGACCGCCAACTTGAATCCACCTGTCTTCAGGCCTTCCAATGCCGCCTCCACGCCCGGATAGGGCCGGGTCTCGTCGGCTGCGTGGCCTTCGTAGAAGTCCAGGAACCGCGCCGCCAGACGGGGCAGATCCCCTTCCGCCAAGCCGCCGGTGGCGGTGAAGGCGCGCTCCACCAGCTTGGGCACGCCATCGCCCACCATCAGTTTGATGTGGTCGACCCCGATGGCCGGCCGCCCCTCTTCCGCCAGCAGCTTGTTGGCCGCCGTCAGCAGGTCGGGGGCGCTGTCGATCAAAGTGCCGTCCAGATCGAACACCACCGCCTTGAAACGTCCCATGATTCCGTCGTGTCCCGAAACAAAAGGTGGCTTGGCGGAAGGCCGCCCCTGTGGCAAGGTCGGGATCGGATTCTTTCCGCGATTTCCGTTTCTTCTAGACGACAGTCCGCCGATGACCAAGAGGAAAACCGCCGCCGTCATCCTCGCCGCCGGGCTGGGGACGCGCATGAAGTCCGACCTGCCCAAGGTGATGCACCGGGTGGCCGGACGGCCCATGATCCGTCACCTGATCGCCAGTCTGGCCGAACACGACCTGGAACGCACGGTGGTGGTGGTCGGCGAGGGCATGGACGCGGTCGCCGACGCCGTGGCGCCCCATCCCACGGCCATCCAGAAGGACCGCCTGGGCACCGCCCATGCGGTGCTGGCGGCCCGGGACGCGATGGCCGGATTCGATGGCGACGTGCTGATCCTTTACGGCGATACGCCCCTGATCGGTCCCGAGACGCTGGGCCGCATGCTGGCGGCCAGGCGCGCCACGCCCCACCCGGCCTTGGTGGTGCTGGGCTTCCGTCCTCGCGATCCCGGCCATTACGGAAGACTGCTGATGGGCGAGGGCGGCAGCCTGGAAGCCATCGTCGAGGCCAAGGAGGCCTCCCCGGCCCAACTGGCCATCGATCTCTGCAATTCCGGAGTAATGTGCATCGATGGCGCCCGGCTGTTCGGACTGCTCGACCGGGTGGGCAACGCCAACGCCAAGAAAGAATACTACCTGACCGACATCGTCGCCCTGGCGCGGGCCGACGGCCTGCCCTGCGCGATGGTGGAAGGCGAGGAGACCGAACTCCTGGGCGTCAACTCGCGGGCCGAGCTTGCCGCCGCCGAGGCCATCGTCCAGGCCCGCCTCCGGGCCGCCGCCCTGGCGAACGGTGCCACTCTCATCGCCCCCGAGACCGTGTTCTTCAGCCACGACACCCGGCTGGGCCGCGACGTTCTCGTCGAGCCCTTCGTCTTCTTCGGTCCCGGCGTGACGGTGGGCGACGAAGTGGAAATCCGCGCCTTTTCGCACCTGGAAGGGGCGTCGGTGGCGTCGGGAGCCCGTATCGGCCCCTACGCCCGCCTGCGCCCCGGCGCCGACATCGGGTCCGAGGCCCATATCGGTAACTTCGTCGAGGTCAAGAAGTCGACAATCGAGGAAAGGGCCAAGGTGAACCACCTGACCTATATCGGCGATGCCCGTGTAGGCGCCGGCGCCAACGTGGGGGCAGGCACCATCACCTGCAATTACGACGGCTTCTTCAAGTCCCTGACCGATATCGGCAAGGGGGCCTTCATCGGTTCCAACACCGCCCTCGTCGCCCCGGTCAAGGTGGGCGACGGGGCCATCGTGGGCGCAGGCAGCGTGATTGCCCGCGACGTGGCGCCGGACGCGCTGGCCGTCACCCGCGCCCAGCACACCGAAGTCGCGGGCTGGGCCAAGCGGTTCCGCGAGCGCAAGGCGGCCGAGAAGGCCACGGCAAAGAACCAGAAGGGGAAGAACTGAACCATGTGCGGCATCGTCGGCATCCTGGGCAAGGCCCAAGCGGCTCCGCTTCTGGTGGAGGGTTTACGGCGCCTGGAATATCGCGGATACGACTCGGCGGGCCTCGCCACCCTGGTGGACGGCCGCATCGAACGCCGCCGCGCCGAAGGCAAATTGAAGAACCTGGAGGAGCGCCTCGCCCGCGAGCCCCTGTCCGGCACCATCGGCATCGGCCATACCCGCTGGGCCACCCACGGCGTGCCCAACGAGCGCAACGCCCACCCGCACGCCACCGGGAAGGTGGCCGTGGTCCATAACGGCATCATCGAGAACTACCGCGAACTGCGCGCCGAACTGGAAGCCAAGGGCTGCAAGTTAGCCTCCGACACCGATACCGAGGTCGTGGCCCATCTGGCGACGCTCTACCTCGACGAGGGACTGGCGCCGCCCCAGGCCGCCCACGCCACACTCAAGCGCCTGGAAGGCGCCTTCGCCCTGGCCTTCCTGTTCGCCGGCCATCCCGACCTGATGGTGGCGGCACGGCGCGGCAGCCCGCTGGCCGTGGGCTTCGGCGACGGCGAGATGTTCCTGGGTTCGGACGCCCTGGCGCTCGCCCCGCTCACCCAGCGCATCATGTACCTGGAAGATGGCGACTGGGCGGTGCTGACCCCCACCGGCGCCACGGTCCACGACCTGTCGGGCGCCCCGGTCGAACGGTCGGTCAAGCGCACCGAGCTGTCGGGAGCCATGACCGGCAAGGGCGGCCATGCCCATTTCATGCTGAAGGAAATCTACGAACAGCCCCAAGTCCTGGGGGACACGCTGAATTCCTTCATCAATCCGGCAACCCGCAGCATGACCGTGCCAGGGCTGGATTTCGATCTGGCGGCCATCGATCGGGTGACCCTGATCGCCTGCGGGACTTCCCACTATGCCTGCATGACCGCCAAGTACTGGATCGAGAAGCTGGCCCGCATTCCGGTCGAGGTCGACGTGGCCTCCGAATTCCGCTACCGCGACCACATCCTTCCCAAGCACGGGCTGGCGATCTTCGTCTCCCAGTCGGGCGAGACCGCCGACACGCTCGCGGCGCTACGCGCCTGCAAGGCGGAGGGCCAGAAGACCATCTCCATCGTCAACGTGGCGGAAAGCACCATCGCCCGCGAGTCCGACGTGCCCATGGTGACCTATGCCGGGCCCGAGATCGGCGTGGCCGCCACCAAGTCCTTCACCACCCAACTCTGCACCCTGGCCTGTCTGGCCATCGTGCTGGGCAAGGCGCGCGGCACCCTGCCGCCCGAGGAGGAAGCCAAGCTGGTCGAGGCCCTGGTCGAACTGCCGTCCCGCGCCGCCGAGGTGTTGCGCCATGACGAGCACCTGCTCAAGCTGGCCATGGAACTGGCGAAAGCCCGCGACGTGCTGTTCCTCGGCCGTGGCACCAGCTTTCCCATCGCCATGGAAGCCGCATTGAAGCTGAAGGAGATTTCCTACATCCATGCCGAAGGCTTCGCGGCAGGCGAATTGAAGCATGGCCCCATCGCCCTGATCGACCCGACGATCCCGGTCATCGTGCTGGCGCCCAGCGACGCCCTGTTCGACAAGAGCGCCTCGAACATGGAGGAAGTCATCGCGCGCGGCGCGCGGGTCATCTTCTTCAGCGACGCGGAGGGCGAGAAGAAGCTGGGCCGCCTGGCCGCCGCCACGGTGACCATGCCCCAGGCCAATCCTTTCGTGTCCCCCATTCTTTACGCCATCCCGGTGCAGTTGCTGGCCTACCACACGGCGGTGCTGCGCGGCACCGACGTCGACCAGCCCCGCAACCTCGCCAAGAGCGTCACGGTAGAGTAGGCGGATAGAGAGGCTGGGGGTCGGGGCGGGCGGCGACGGCGCAAAGGCGCTGCACCACGCCCGGACAGGGGACACGCTCGACGATGCCCTGCTCGAAGGCCACCACCGAAAGGCCGTCTCCGGCCAAACGCAACAGTTCGCCTTCTTCCAGCAAGTGGGCCGGATTGCGTGGGCGGGAATAGCGCTCGTTGCCGCGGGCGAAGGTCTCGTAGATCAGCACCCCGCCCGGCGCGACGGCCGCCCGCAGGAAGGGAAACAGCGGCCGGTGCAAGTAGTTGACCACGACCACGGCGGCGAAGGTCAGCCCCTCCAAGGGCCAAGGGCCGCCATCCTCCATGTCGTGAGAGAGGATCTCGACAGCGGGACCGGCCAGATCGGCGACCGGCGCCGTGTCGCGATCGATGGCCAGAACCGGGTGCCCGCGCCCGGCGAAGAAGCGGGCATGACGCCCGCCCCCGCAAGCCAGATCGAGGACAGATCCGCCCGCCCGCACCAGCGGCGCGAAGCGCCGAACCCACGCCGATGGCTCGGAAATCGCCAAGTGTCCGGCCCGAGGCGGCCGGTCCGCGCTGTTTTCCATTTCTTAACTCTTGGCCCCTACTCTTTGACTCGCCAGGAAAAAGAGAACAGTATTTTTCTTTCGGGCGATGTGCAATGTCGGTCGTGCCATGATCCATTATCAGTTGAAGTGCGACAGCGGCCACGAGTTCGAAGCCTGGTTCCGCGATGGCGCCACCTACGAGGCGCAGGCGGTGGCCGGCGATGTCGCCTGCCCGTATTGTGGCGACACCCACGTCGCCAAGGCACCCATGGCCCCCAACATCGCCACAGGAACCCAGCGTCGCGAGATGGCCGAGGATCGGGCCCGCCAGGTGGCCGATCAGATTCTGAAGGCCGTCGACCGCCTGCGCAAGCATGTGGAGCAGGATTGCGAGTACGTGGGGGAACGCTTCGCCGAGGAAGCGCGACGCATTCACTACGGCGAGTCCGAGGAACGCGGCATTTTCGGCGAGGGTTCCGAGGAAGACGCCGCAGACCTGCGCGAAGAAGGCGTCGAATTCTACCGCCTGCCTTCCGGCATCCGCAAAAACGGCTGAAGAAGATGGCAGGTCCGGAACCCAGGGTTCTTCGTGACCGTCTTTGACGAGAACCGGCGTCAGGGTCTCGCTTGAAGGACGGTAGTGTCGGGGCGGTCGGCGGGGTTGAGGGCCAAATCGATGGCACGGATGGTCTGCGGGACATCCAGGGGCTTGGTCAGATACATGCGGAATCCGGCCTTGATGCCCCGCTCGATATCGCGGGGCATGGCACTGGCACTAAGCGCCATCACCGGGATGTCGCGGGTTTCCTCCAGGCGGCGCAGTTCGCGCAACGCGGCAAATCCGTCCATTCCGGGAAGGTTGATGTCCATCAGGATCAGGTCGGGGCGGTGGGCTCGCGCCAGCTCGATGCCGATTTCCGCGTTGGGGGCGGTAAGCATGGTCACTCCCTCGAAGCGGGCGAGGATCTGTTCCATGAGTGTCAGGTTGGCCGGGTTATCCTCCACATAGAGGATGGCATGGCGTCCCCCGATACTCGGCGGGGAGGAATCGGGGTCCGGGATCGCCGGTACGGCTGGCCGGACTTCCTCGCAGGCCAGGGGCAGTTCGAACCAGAAGGTGCTGCCCACGCCGGCTTCGCTGTCCAAACCGATGCGCCCGCCCATCATCTCGATCAAGCGCCGGGTGATGGTCAGCCCAATTCCGGTGCCTTCGATATCGCCCGCCTCGGCCCCCAGCCGGTTGAACGGCTGGAACAGGTCGGCGAGGTGTTCTTTCGGGATGCCCCGTCCGGTGTCGGCAACGACGAATTTCAACATGCCATCCTCGGTGGCGGCACAGTCCAGCGTGACCGTGCCGCCATCACGATTGTACTTGATGGCGTTGGAGCCCAGGTTGACCAGGATCTGCCTCAGCCGGACCGCATCGGCGCGGACCATGGGAACGTTCTGGGCTGTCGAGGTGCGGTCCGCCAGCACGACATTGCGCCTGGCCGCCAGGGGCGTCAGGAGATCGACGCATTCATGGACGGCCGCCACCGCATCGATGGTCTCGATGGACAGGGTGAGACCGCCGGATTCGATCTTCGACAGGTCCAAGACCTCGTTGATCAGGCCGAGCAGATGATTGCCGGCCTTGAGGATCATGTCCACGTACTCGGACTGGCTTTTCGTCAGGGCCTCGCGGGGATTGAACTGCAGGAGTTGCCCGAAACCCAGGATGCCGTTCATCGGCGTGCGCAGTTCGTGGCTCATGCTGGACAGGAACTGGGACTTGGCGCGGTTGGCGTTTTCCGCCTGCTCCTTGGCGGCTTGCAGGTCGCGGGTGCGCTCGGCGACCCGGCGTTCCAGGTCGGCGTTGAGCTGCCGCAGCTTCTCCTCGCTCTCGCGCAAGGTTTCGGAAGCCCGCTCGGTCTCGGCCAAGCGGGCCCGGATCTGGCCGACGCCGACGCCGATGGCCCCCAGCCCCAACAGCCATATCGCCATATGGGAGGCCACCAGACCCGATATCGCCGCCCATTGGGCGGCCATGTAAGGCTGCATGGGGACGCTGACGCTGACGCCGCCGCGCAAATCGCCGACCTTGAAGCCCAAGGCGCCATGGCATTTGATACAGCCTTCCTCCATGAACATGGGACGGATCAGGCGCAGATGGGGGGCGCCGTCGATGGTGGTGACCTCGACCACCTCGGGCGTGCCGGCCTGCAGCTTATGGAGCGCCGCTTCCTCCCAATCGTCCGGAACGTTGGCCGGGTTGACGGCGACCAGACCGGTGATCTTGCCGCGCACCCCGTAAAGCCGCGAGTAGTCCTCCATGAGTTGGCGAACCATGGTCGCCGGGTTGATTAGCGTGAGCAACGCTCCGCGATCGGTCATCACGTCCCGGTCCGGAATATGGTCCATGTAGGGATTGGGAGGATTTTCGTCGGAGGCCTGGACATAGACCCCGCCATGGCGGGTGCCCCATAGCCGGAAAGCCCGATCCTTGTTGAAATGGGTGACGGCTTCCTTGTGCACCAATTCAAGGGCCTGCTGGCGCTGCTGGTGGACTCCCCAGCCCAGCGAAAAGGCGATGACACAGGTCCAGGCGACAACCATGGCCACCGCGTAGCGCCGCAAGACGGAAAAGCTGTTCCTGGCGGCCGAGCCGTCCATGATCCTTCACCCCGCCGCGAAAGCGATACCGGCCCTTCTGTCCATGTAAAGCTAATAGATGGGTAATTATCTCACGCTGGCAAGGTGGTATCTACGCCGATATTGTAAAGGCCGCGAATAAACAACAAAATCCATGCGTATTAAATACGTCAGAACCTGTGCAGGCCAAGCAATAATTCAAGGTAATCCGGGTGCTCCGGCGCGAGGATGCCGTGGCGGATCAGGAAGTCGATCAGGACGACGGAACAGTTGAACTTGAATTCGTCGGTGTCGCGGACCAGGGCGACGATCTCGTCCATGGACATCAGGATGAATTCGGCGATCTCGCCGTCGGTATTGCGCGGCCGGAAATCGGCGGGAAGTTCGATGTCGTAGTTGAACAGCACGTCGCGGCGTAGGCCTTCGGGCCGTTCCAGGATGTAGGAAACGGCGCCGACAGGCAGGGCGCGACGCACCAGATCGGCCGGCATGCCGGCCTCCTCGGCGCATTCCTTGGCCAGGTTCTCGGCCAGGGTCAGGCCGGCCGGCTGGCCGCCCGCCACCATCTGATCGAGCTTGCCGGGCTCAAGAGGACGGTCGCAGGCGCGCCGTCCGATCCACATGCGCAGGCTTCCATCCGGCCCCCGGACGTAGCCGTTGAGATGCAGGCCATAAGCCAGGACGCCGAAGCGCGCCACGGCGGCCCTTTCCATGGCGAACAGGCTGGGCCGGCCGAAGCCGGCGGCGACCGGATAGAGTTCTTCCCGCCAGTGCGGGAAGTGGCCCTCCTCCCGCAGACGGCGCAGCACATGGTCGACGGCCCGGGTCCGTTCTGCGGGCGAGGCCAAGCCCGGATTCAGCACGACGGCCGCGGGAGATACGCCGAAGACGTCGGGGAAAGGCTCGATGATGCGGGCGAAATCGTCGCGGACCAAGCCGACATCGGCGTCCGCCACCCGGAAAGGCCGGTAGCGGGCAAGGTCGGCGACGTTGCAGGCGCGGATTCGGTCAAGAAAGCTCATGGGGCGATCATCGCGTTGGCGGGCCTTGAAATCAAGCGCCGGTCCGTGAGACCCTGGGACCATGAAAATCAGCGTTCGCCGCATCGGAACCGAAACCTTCGGAGTCGTCCTGGACGACACCCAGATGGTTCTGAACACGGTCGATCTGACCCTGCTGGTGACCGAGGCGACGCGGGCGCTTCGTCCCGGTTCCGGCGGGGGCGACGAGGGGCAACCGGCGGGTGGGCTGGCCGCCGAGTTCGCCCGGCGCCTGCGCCAGGCTTCCGATGTCGGCATCCAGGCCTTGCTGCGGGTAGCGGCCGAGGACGACGTGCTGGTGCTGCTGAAGCTCTGCGAACGGGACCGCGCCCTTGCCGACCTGTTGCTGCGTAACATGAGCGAGCGGTCGCGCAAGATGCTGCTCGAAGACTTGAGCTTCAAGTTCCGCGACCAAGCCCTGGCTCCCGCCGCCGCCACCGCCGCCCTGGGCCGGCTGGCCCAGATGGTCCGGCACCTGGAGGAGCAGGGGGTCAAGGTCTTTTGACCGGCTCCCCGATGACTTCTTCGGCCCTCCGGATTCTGCGGGACGTCTTCGGATTTCCGTCCTTTCGCGGAGAACAGGCGGCGGTGATCGACCACGTGGCGGCGGGCGGCGACGCCCTGGTCCTGATGCCCACCGGCGGCGGCAAGTCGCTCTGCTATCAGGTTCCGGCCCTTCTGCGCGACGGGGTGGCGGTGGTGGTCTCGCCGCTCATCGCCCTCATGCGGGATCAGGTGGAAGCCCTGCGGCAGTTGGGCGTGCGCGCCGCCGCGCTCAATTCCTCGCTGGCCTACGGGGAATCCCAGGCGGTGGAACGGGCCATGCGGGCGGGCGGGATGGACTTGGTCTACGTGGCCCCCGAAAGGCTGCTGAGCGAGCCCTTCCTCGACCTGCTGGATGGCTGCCGTATCGCGCTGTTCGCCATCGACGAGGCCCACTGCGTCTCCCAATGGGGGCACGACTTCCGGCCCGAGTACAGGCGGCTCACCGTCCTGCACCGGCGCTTCCCCGAGGTGCCGCGCATCGCGCTCACGGCCACCGCCGATGGCCCCACCCGGCGCGAGATCCTGGAACACCTGGAACTGGAAGACGGTCGCGCCTTCGTCGCCGGCTTCGACCGCCCCAACATCCGCTACCGCATCGCCGCCAAGACCGATGCGCGGCACCAATTCCTCGCCTTCCTGAAGGCGGAACATGCGGGCGAGGCGGGCATCGTCTACTGCCTGTCCAGGGCCAAGGTGGAAGAGGTGGCCGCCTGGCTGCGCTCCCAGGGGCTGGCGGCCTTGCCCTACCACGCCGGCCTGGACAAGCGGGAACGGGACGCCCACCAGGACCGCTTCCTCAAGGAGGACGGCATCGTCATGGTGGCGACGGTGGCCTTCGGCATGGGCATCGACAAGCCCGACGTGCGCTTCGTCGCCCACCTGGACCTGCCCAAAAGCCTGGAAGCCTATTACCAGGAAACCGGGCGCGCCGGGCGCGACGGCCTGCCGGCCGACGCCTGGATGGCCTACGGCATCGGCGACGTGGTCAAGCTGCGGCAGATGATCGACGGTTCCGAAGCGCCCGAGGAGCGCAAGCGGGTGGAACGCCGCAAGCTGGACGCCCTGCTGGGCTTCTGCGAGACGGTGCGTTGCCGCCGCCAGGTGCTGCTGGAATACTTCGGCGAACAGCGGGCGGAACCCTGCGGCAACTGCGACACCTGCCTGGAACCGGTGGAATCCTTCGACGGCACCGAGGCGGCGCGGATGGCCCTGTCCGCGGTCTATCGCACCGGCCAGGTGTTCGGCGCCGCCCATGTGATCGACGTGCTGCTGGGCGGCGATACGGAACGTATCCGCAAGTTCGGCCACGACCGGCTCAGCACCTACGGCATCGGCAAGGCCTTCAAACGCGAGGAATGGCGCTCCATCTTCCGCCAACTGACGGCGCTCGGGCTGCTGGAGGTGGACGTCGACGGCCATGGCGGCCTGCGCCTGGGGGCCGACACCCGCCCGGTGCTGCGGGGCGAGCAGACGGTGTATTTCCG
>JAMOBD010000068.1 GCA_039908345.1 Magnetospirillum sp. WYHS-4 | reverse complement strand
CACCACGAAACCCCCACCTGAAACCCCGCCACCCCGGAATGTAGTGCTAACAAACCCGTGCCACTCCGTAACAGTCTGTTACAGAACAGCTTTTTCTCGGGCACTGTTCAAGTTGGGTTTGACGCGTCTGCGGAAAGACCGCTATGGGCCGGGAGGAGACGGGCGGGTTTGGGAGACGGGGTGGTAAAGCAGAGCTTAGAATTAAGTGCAGCCTGAATTAAGTGCAGCGTAGCCGGAACCTGTCACCGGAACCTAAGAGTCCGTTGGGAAAGGGTCATCGCATATCCCTGAATGCGTCATCACCTCCGGCAACGGACTAAAATTAGCGTCCTTTTGGCTGGTGGAACGTCTTCCTTACCGTCTTAAGCACCGCCTTATGCACCCTTTTTAACTCCGGTTCTCCGCTATTTTCATCAGCCATTATTGCAATCTTCTTCAGATATTCACTCGCACTCACCTCAAGACCCAGGTCGCAATACTTATATACAACCGTTGCTATCGACTTTGATTTAAATGAACGCAGCGTAGCGCCCTCAGCTTGTCCGGGGACAATCTCCGGCAACGTGCCCAATGTTTGACACGCCATATCGATCCGACCAGAACTCACTAGCAGATTAACCACAAAATATGCTGACAAATAAATATCGATAGCCATCTCAGCGTCGAATGGTGACAAATCCCACAGTCGTATCATTTCTCCATAGTATTGCATGGCTTTTTCCGCCTCCCCTTTTTTTTCATAACGACTAATCAGCTTGAAATTTGTATTAACAAATCTCTGCACCACCTCGTCATGCAACAAATTTTTCATTACAACCAAGCGAATTTTCTCATATATGGATAGAAAAAGCTCATGCTCCCCCTGCACCTCAAGCAAGCAAAGAAGCGGGGATGCAACGCGAATCAAGGCCTCCGCCACACCGGGCGCGTCCGGAAAAGCTTCATGCATACATTCAATCCCGTTGTAAACCTCCATGATGCGGCCGATATCAAGAGCATCAGCAAGAGCTATTGAGATATTTACTGAGACAAAGCAGAAATATTCTCTTATTTTGTCATTATCAGGATGCGCATGAACTAGGCCAGAAAATGACTCGTAAATATTCCAGGCATCATCTATCTTCCCATCTTCGATGAGTTTGATTGCAGATAGGCAAAGCGAAGTAGCTAACGGTAGTTGCAATTCATGTCCATCGCCGTTAGCAATCTCCCTTAGCTTATCCAAAAGCGACAGCCCCACCGCATGCTGCTCGTCGTCGTCAGATATATATGTCGCAGCGGCGATTCCCGCCACCACCGCTTGCTTTACCAAGCGCTCACGCTCATCCGGTTGAATTGCGAGTATTCTTGGAATCTGCGGATGATGCCTAAAATCATCAAGCATTCGTATTAGAGTTCCTGCAAATCCGCCGTCACTTAAACGCCACGCAGTTTGAACCAAACCGTCGACCACTTCTCCGTGAAAATCTCTGTCAAGTTCATACAGCAAATCGAGGCAATACAGTTCGCCAATAATATCTGGCTCAAGTGGATTGAATATGCCCTCGTCTCCTACCGACCTACCACACATCACCCGATACCTATCAGAAATACCGCGCGTTATAAACGATTTCGCAAATTGATCATTCTTAGCAACCTCGACCGATACGCCACCACAAAGTGTAGAGACGCAAAGCATATATTGATCTTCATCTGTTACTTGGCCAGCTCGCCAAATAACGTCTTTCTCGCGGGACAATATGAAGCGCAACAGTTCATAAGGCCCCCATTTGCGGGGGTCGCGCCCAGATGCCAATGAGTCGGCCATCAAAGCAGCAAACAGCGGCCTCTTCTTGGGGTCTATACGCCGAAATGCCGCCAACGTAGCCCTGCGATTGGGCAATTTTTCACGGTCTATAAAGAATTCAAAAATTGCCCATATTTCATCATCGTCCATTTCGTCAAGATAGCGAGGTGGCGCAAATTGGGCAGCGCCGATCGCCAACCCATCTCCGCGTGGGGGCCAAAATTCGTTAAACCAACGCTTTTCATCATCGCGAGCGAGAAGCAGCAGCCTGACTGGAACCGCCAACTGCTGACCACGTTCATAAAGACGAAGCGCTACCTCCCCGACCTTCTTGGCATGCATCTCCACATAATCACAGACGATCAACGTCGGCTGATCCGGTTCCCACCGTGAAAAATCAAAGTCATCCTCCTGCCCAAAGGAAAGGAACCCGACACGCCAGTCATACGCGTGGCGCAAGCACAACTCCAGAGCAAGTCTGCTCTTACCTTGCCCACCTTGGCCATGCCACAACCACCATGAAAAATACCCATCCATAGACAAGAAGTCTTCAAGCTCAGAGAGTTCTTTATTTCGACCAATAAATGGAATTTTCTGCGTCCCAAAAAAGAACCGCCGGAGCCCGCTTCCATCATCGGGGAGAGTTCGCAAATTTAGAACTGGTTGTGGCCTCAATGCCGCAAAAACATCGTCCAATTTCAGATGCAGTTCTTCCAATGATCTCAACGACGTGAGGTGCGCGCACAAATCCGAAGCTAGATACTTTCCAAAGGCCGCGTCTCTCGCCAGTCGTTTTCCTGACAAAATATCGCTGAATTCCCGCTGAGCTGCCGCCTTGTTACTTAACCGGGCACTGAGCGCGTCAACTGCGTCATTGAGCCTTGAATAACTAGGTATTTTTACAATCCATTTTCCGATGACAGCGCCAACCGCGCCCGCTATTTTTGAACCAGCCGCAGCCCCGCCATTTTTTGCAACATGGGTCGCCAATTGGGCCAAAGCTCGAATGAATAGATTTGCGACAGGAGAAGACAGCCCCAGATCTTCTTCAAGCCATTTAGCTGCAACTTGGGCGAGATCCCCATCGGCGAGTAACTTGGCTAGACCTTTGTCAGCAAGCTTATTGCCGCTAGCTTTGCAAATTTCCTCAATGTCGATCTTCAACGGCCGAACTTTCACTGATTCCAGTCAGGGAATATGCCACGAAGGAGTCTTCATCAGGTTATCCGAAGTTCGATATGACGCCATGAAGAAATCTACCATACCATCCACGGTTGTCCCAGCGGCAATCGTCGAAGATGCTCTGCAAGATGTCCGTGCCAGCTTCAAACGCTTCTGCCTGACGGCAGACATTGCCACCTTGGCCTGCCTGATGGAGGAGGACGCGGTCCGGCTGTGCGGTCCGCGCTACGGCCGTGCCGACGGCAAGGACGGCCACCGCTGGGGCAAGGCCAAGGGGATTACGGTGCCAGTCCACTTAATTCGCCGTCCGCTCCAAATGGCCGCTTTCGAGCGCTGTGTTCGGGCGGCCCCCGGGCGCAAGGCGGTGACGAAGGCCTGCCTTGGGTTAACAGCAGGCACACCTGTCGCCCAGCAAAACCCGCCGCTGCTCATCCCACCCAATCGGGAACGGCTCCAGCAACGCCCGCAGGGTCAGCTTCTCGGGCTGCCGCCCGCCGAGAATCGCCTCGACGATGTCGGGGGCCAGCAGCGTCAGGCGGAGGACGCGGCTAGCGGAAGGCTCGGGCCGCGAGCGGACGATGGGGTTGTCAATCGGAACGCGGGTCTCGGGGTTGCACAGGCTGCCGTCGGGCAGGGAAAATACCCCAGGTCACCCGCGCCAACGAGCGGGGCGACGAGTCCGCTTGAACCGGAGCGGGCCCCGGTGTAGGTGAGGCCATGGCTTCGCCTCCGCTGCTCGCCCTGCGCGACGTCCGCCTCACCTTCGGCGGCTCTCCCCTGTTCGAGGGCGTCACGACCTGGGTAGGTCGCGGCGACAAGACCTGTCTGGTCGGCCGCAACGGTTCCGGCAAGTCGACCTTGCTCAAGGTCTTGGCCGGCGAAGTCCAACCCGATTCCGGGGAACGCTTCGTCCAGCCCGGCACCCGCATCGCCACCCTGCCGCAGGACCCGGCCCTGCTCGGGCCCAGTGTCGCCGCCTACGTCGCCGCCGGCCTGCCCGAGGCCGAACGCGACCAGCATTACCGGATCGATGCGGTCCTGGAAGCCCTCAAGCTGGACGGCGCCCGCGAGCCCGCGCTGTTGTCGGGCGGCGAGGGCCGGCGGGCGGCACTGGCCCGGGCCCTGGTGAGCGAACCCGACGTCCTGTTGCTGGACGAACCCACCAACCACCTGGACCTGCCGACCATCCTGTGGCTGGAACAGACCTTGGACGCCTTTCCCGGCGCCCTGGTGACCATCAGCCATGACCGCCGCTTCCTGGAAACGGTATCGCGTCAGACCCTGTGGCTGGAGCGCGGCTTGGTGCGCCGTTCCGAACAGGGCTTCGCCGCCTTTCCCGCCTGGCAGGAGGAAACCTACCTCGCCGAGGAAGCGGAGTTGGCGCGCATGAACACCAAACTGCGCCAGGAGATGCACTGGCTGGCCCGCGGCGTCACCGCGAGGCGCAAGCGCAACATGGGCCGGCTGCGCGCCTTGCAGGGACTGCGCAAGGAGCGCGCCCTGACGCTCCGGGCCCGGACCGAGTCCGGCCGCATCGCCAAGCTGGCGGCCGATGCCGGCGAGTCGTCCGGACGCCTGGTGATCGAAGCCGATGCCATCGGCAAGCGTTTCGGCGACAAGGTGGTGGTCGACCGGTTTTCGACCCGGGTGATGCGCGGCGACCGCATCGGCCTGATCGGGCCCAACGGGGCCGGCAAGACCACGCTGCTGCGCCTGCTGACCGGAGACATCGCCCCCGATTCCGGCACCCTGCGCCTGGGCACCAACCTGGAGCCCGCCTATTTCGACCAGCGCCGCGACCGCCTCGACCCCGAGCGCAACGTCTGGGACACCCTGACCGACGGACGCGGCGATAGCATCTGGGTGCGCGGCAAACCCCAGCACGTGGTCGGCTACATGAAGGACTTCCTGTTTTCCGAGGCCCAGGCGCGCACCCCGGTCAAGGCCCTGTCGGGCGGCGAGCGCAACCGCTTGCTGCTGGCCAAGCTCCTGGCCAAGCCGTCCAACCTGCTGATCCTGGACGAGCCGACCAACGACCTGGACATGGACACCCTCGACCTCCTGGAAGAGGTCCTGGCCGAGTACGAGGGCACCCTGCTGGTGGTCAGCCACGACCGCGACTTCCTCGACCGCCTGGTCACCAGCGTCATCGCCGTCGAAGGGAATGGCGACCTGGGCGAATATGCCGGCGGCTATTCCGACTACCTGAAGCTACGGCCCGGCCAAGAACCCGCACCGGTCCGGCGCGAAGCCCCCCGCCCGGCGGCACCGGCGCGGCCCAAGGCGGCGAGCAGGCTCGGCTACAAGGATGCCCGCGAGCTTGACCTGTTGCCCGCCCGTCTCGACGCCCTGGCTACCGAGATCGCCCGGCTGGAAACCCGTCTCGCCGATCCCGGACTGTTTGCCCGCGACCGCGCCGCCTTCGAGGCCGCCGCCACCCGCCTGGATGCCGCCCGCGCCGAGTTGACGGCGGCGGAGGAACGCTGGCTGGAGCTGGAAACCCTCCGTGAGGAGCTGGCAAAGTGAACTGCGCCCGCCCATGTCCCGCAATCATACCGGCCACCGCTCGATCTGACTCGTTGGCCGGCATCGAGCGGCCATTGAGGCCGCGGCCAAGCGAGCGGAGCGAGCGCCCGGCGAGGGCCAAGAATAAGGATACCAATCGGTCAAGTCATTGGCCGGTTGGTATCAGGCATGCGGGATCGGGTCCTGGCTGCCGAAGCTTGGCTGCCCGGAAGGAAGCTCGGCGGCGATGATATCGATCCGGGTGATGATCTCCACCCACCGCATCCAGTCATCGAGATTATCCTCGAACTCGACCAGCAATGCGACGACACGGCTTCCGTCGCGGCGGATTTCCTGGAACTTCTTCACCGCCAGAACCACCTCCATCTGCGGACAGATGATTCTGGCAAGAGTTTCCACCCCGACTCCATGCGTCTCGAATTTCACCCCATGCATGGAGATGTCGATGGCGGGGGTCTCCCGATTCTGGCCATCCGCGCCAACCCACTGGACCACCATGGCTCCGGGAGGAACCCTAACCCGCAGCGAGAAACGCCGCTCGACATCGACCGCGCCGCTTTCGTCGACGAGCAGTTTGCGCCGCAATATCTCCGCATCATCAAGGGCGTTTCTGACCTTGGCATCGATATAATGCGAGGCCACGTCCAACGGCATCGTGGATTCGGCCTTGGCGGAGAAAGAAACGGATGACCGCGAACGGAAGAAAACATAAGCCCCGGCGGCCCCCCCCAGCAGCAACGGCACCATCAGCCAGAATGGGAATGGATCTTTCGATGCCGGCGGAGCCACGGGTTGCGATGGGGCCGGTTCTGGAGCTTTCGTCGCCACGGGAGGAAGGAGCGGCTTCGTTGCAGGTTGATCCTTGGGCTGCACCTTCGCCGCGATCTCGGGAATGGCGGTCAGGGCGGCAGCGGCTCGGTGTTCATGGTCGTCAGGCAGGGCTTCCTTGACGATGGCGCTGGAATGCCTTTGCAGGGTGCCCATGGCCTTCTGCAACTGCTCGACCGGGTTCTCCTGTGCCGCAACCCGCATCGGCAGGTATTGGGCCCCGGCGACCTTGGCCCAGGTTTTCAGGTAGTAGGACGTTCCCGACAGATCCCAAACGATCAGCCTGTCCCCGATCAGCCTGGAGATGCCTGGCATCTGGCCTTCGATAAGTTCGATATTGCGGGCGTGATAGAGAGCCCCGAGCTTTTCGTATCGCTGCCGCTTTGACACCCCGGCATCCATCATCTGCCGATACTGCCGGTTCAGATCGTCATAGCGGGAGTCCCCCAGAACCTCCTTGCTGAGGTAGCCCAGCTTGGCATCCCAAATCTCCGGTTCGCCGTCGGATATGATAACGGCCAGTTTGGTGGAGGGACCCGCATTATTCCGGAGATACCGGAACGGCATCTCCAGGTCCGTCGCCCGACCGGCCGTTTCGATGCCGTCGATGGCTCGGTTCACCGCATCGATATCGGTGCCGGAATCGCGGCTAACCGCGAGGTGACGGTACAGGGCTTCGTCGAACCCGACGATTTCGACCCTATACGGATTATCGAAGGTTTTCAGGAAGGTCAGAAGCCACGCCTTGGAAGCGAGCTTCGGATCATGCCTCCCGACCGACCCCGATTGATCGAACAGAATGATGATGTCCGGCGGCACCTGGGCCGAACCCGGTCGGGCCTCCCCAACGACGACACAGACAAGCAAGGCAAGGCTCCGGACGACGCGAGCGATCATCATCTCCGCCTCCCGTCTACTCGAGGCTGGACAGAATGGTCGAACGCTTCTCCGCCAGGAAGTCCTTGATCTCGTTCTCGGCCATGAGCTTGCGCTCCGAGGCGAAGGCCGAGAAGTAATCGCGGATGCCGTCGAACTCAGCTGTGACCTTCTCGATCAACTGGCGCCTCAGGGCGGTGGCCTCGGCCTGATAGCTACTCTCGAACCGTTCCTGAAGCCGGGACTTCTCCGTTTCCGTCCACGCCATGATCTTCGTCAGAGCCAGTTCCTTCTGCGCGGCGACGGACGCGTCCATTTCCGCCATCTTTTCCCTGTGCCGTTCGTCGATGTCCCGATCCGACTCGGCGATTTCGGACTGGATCTCGCGCTGCCGCGCCAAGAGAGCGGCGATGCTTTCGTCCAGGGCATTCTTGGTCCGGGTGAGATCGGCAATGTCGGCGGACAGTTCTTGGACACGGGTCTCCGCGGCGGTCTTGGCGGAAACGGCGGCGTAGAGTTCCGCCTGTGCCTCAGCCATCCTCGCGGACTTCCGGGCATCCCTGGCGGCCGGCCCATCCTTCTTGCGGTCCGCCAGTTTCGCCGCACCCGCCATCAAGGCCAACACACCGAAGGCCGATAGCACCACCACGACAAGTACCGGCATCGTCTCCCCCAATCGCTGACGGCCTCGGTTATGGGCAGGCTAGCACATCCGATGCCGCCGGCCACGCCAAAAGCACTTCCTACCTATCAAGGGCCTGACTGTTCAGCCAAAGAGACAATCCAGATACCTGACCAGGCCCGTCGGCATTTCGGCACCCCGTCTCCCTACCCCCGTGGAGTCCGCCCGTTCCCCTTTCTCCGGCTAGCGGATTGCCATGATTATGCCCATATCATGATGCATACTCCCACCTGGAATGGAGGGAGAGATTCCTTCGTTCGTCCCAACCTCAGCAGACCTTTCGGAGGCCGTTGACCATGAACCGCAGAATTGTCGCAGCTCTTGCCGTCCTTGCCGCCGGCCTGATGGCGTTGCCGGCCCTCGCCCAGAACTACGGAACCATTCCGGCCCCCGTCACCTTGGGCTCCGGCGTCCAGACCCTCCAACAGGGCCAGACCCAACCGGCCAAGCCCGACGCCGAGAAGCCGGCCGTCAATCCCGCCGCCCCCGCCAAGCCCGCGGAACCGGCGCCGGCGCCGGCCAAGTAGTTTCCCGGCTGGCATGGCAGCCGGGGAAGGCCCATAATAGAAGCTCGGCATCGCCAAGCGGAGGCCCCGGACCCTTCCGGGGCCTCCGGTGATTGCCTTTTCCGGGAGTGACGTCCATGCGCAGCCCGATCCTCGCCGCCGCGATCCTTTCCCTGATCGCCGTTTCCGCCGAAGCCCAAGGCCTTACCGGCGTGACCCTCAACTGGAGCTGCCAGGGCATGACCGCGGTCTTCCGCGTCGGCAATCCCGGCGCCGCCTGGCCGGCGCCCGCCCATGTCATCGTCAGCGTCGCGGGCGACCGGGTACCGGTGATCCAGCGCGACCTCGTGCTTCCGGCCGGACAGTCGGTGACCGTCGATCCGGTGCTGTCGGCCGGGCGCGCGGTGCAGATCCGCGTCGAGCCGACCTGGCCGGGCGCCCAGTCCTATTCCGCCGCCGCCACCTGCCAGTAGGACGGCATGACCGATATCGGCACCCCCCGCCATCCCGAGAAGGCCGGCAAGCCCGACCACCCGAGTCCGCGCAAGCCGGCCTGGATCCGGGTCAAGGCGCCGACATCGAAGGAATACGGCGAGGTGCGCCAGCTGCTGCGCGACCGCCACCTGCACACGGTTTGCGAGGAAGCGGCCTGCCCCAACATCGGCGAATGCTGGTCGCGCCGCCATGCCACGGTGATGATCCTGGGCGACGTCTGCACGCGCGGCTGCGCCTTCTGCAACGTGGCCACCGGCAAGCCCCTGCCCCCCGATCCGCTGGAGCCGGAAAACTTGGCCGCCACGGTAGCCGGAATGGGCCTGAAGCACGTGGTGGTCACGTCCGTCGACCGCGACGACCTGGAAGACGGCGGGGCGGGCCAGTTCGCCCGGTCCATCGCCGCCGTCCGCGCCGTCGCGCCCGCCACCACCATCGAGGTCCTGACCCCCGACTTCCGCGACAAGCCGGGTGCCCTGGAAACCGTCATCGCCGCCGGACCGGACGTGTTCAACCACAACCTGGAAACCGTGCCCCGGCTCTATCCGGCCATCCGGCCGGGGGCCCGCTATTTCGTTTCCCTGCGCCTGTTGCAGCGGGCCAAGGAACTGGACTCGCGGACCTTCACCAAGTCGGGCATCATGGTCGGCCTGGGCGAGGAAAAGGGCGAGGTGCTGCAGGTCATGGACGATCTGCGCGCCGCCGGGGTGGACTTCCTCACCATCGGCCAGTACCTGCAGCCGACGCCCAAGCATGCGGCCGTCGCCCGCTACGTGGAGCCGGCGGAATTCGAGGACCTGCGGACCGCCGGCCTGGCGAAGGGCTTCCTGCTGGTGGCCGCCTCGCCCCTGACCCGGTCCTCCTACCATGCGGATCGCGACTTCGCCGCCCTGCGGGAAGCGCGCCGGGCCCGAAGCTGAACCATGCCGCGTCATGCCGAACGCCGCCGCCTGCCCTACGGTTCCGAACAGATGTTCGACCTGGTGGCGGACGTGGAACGCTACCCCGACTTCCTGCCCTGGTGCGAAGCCTTGCGCATCCGCGGCCGCTTGGGCGGCGGGACGGAACTGGTGGCCGACATGACCATCGGCTTCAAGGCCCTGCGCGAGACCTTCACCACCCGGGTGAGCCTGCAACGGCCGGCCCGCATCGACGTGAAGTACGAGCAGGGCCCCTTCAAGTACCTGAAGAACCGCTGGGATTTCGAGGCGGATGGCGAGGGCCGCTGCACCATCGATTTCGAGGTCGATTTCCAGTTCCGTTCCCGGCTGCTGGAACTGGCCGTCGGGCCGGTCTTCGGCGAGGCGACCCGGCGCATGGTGCAGGCCTTCGAGAAGCGGGCCCGGATGTTGTATGGCCCCCGCCCCTGACCGTCCCTTTTCCGGCCGCGAGGGCCTGCTGGCGCTGGCGGCCGTGGCGGCGGGCATCGC
The DNA here is from genome assembly GCA_039908345.1 of Magnetospirillum sp. WYHS-4. Classification (NCBI taxonomy): domain Bacteria; kingdom Pseudomonadati; phylum Pseudomonadota; class Alphaproteobacteria; order Rhodospirillales; family Rhodospirillaceae; genus Magnetospirillum; species Magnetospirillum sp. WYHS-4. The sequence goes on along the minus strand of JAMOBD010000068.1, from coordinate 4,151 downwards.
CCTGCCCTTCCTGGCGTCCTGGCTGCTGTTCGAGGTCTGGACGGGGCGCGATTTTCTGGATGCCCTGGGCCCCCAGGCACCGGTTCTGAGCAGCGCGCTCCTGCTCGGCCTGTCCGGCCTGCTGATCGGCGGCGGCGCCCTGGCGACGGCCGGAAGCTGGCGCCGGCTGGGCCTGGTATCCTGTCGCGGGATATGGCTGGGCGCGGCCCCGGTTCTTCTGTTCGGCGTGTCGGCCGTCACCGCCTGGTTGCAGGGCGAAGGGGCGGAAGCGGCGGCCGAAGTCACCTCCGGCGCCCTGGCCCCGGCGGGCGAGATCGGCCTTGCGGGCTTTGCCGCCATGGTGCTGGCGGCCGGCCTGTTGGTGCCGGCGGCCGAGGAGATGGCCTTCCGCGGCATCCTCTATCCCTGGCTGCGCGGCCGTTACGGGGCGGCGCTGGCGATCGTCGGCAGCGCGCTGCTGTTCGGCCTCTGCCACCTGCAGCCGGACCTGGCTCTGCGCGCCGCGGTGCTGGGCGTCGTGCTGGCCTGGGTGCGCGAGCGAAGCGGCTCCCTCTGGCCCGCCATCGCCGCCCACGCGGTCAACAACAGCCTGGCGGTGATCGTCCATCAGGCGGGGTGGGTCTGATCCGCATCCTTTCGGCCAACACCACCATCAAGCCGTCGTAGCCGTCTTCTCCGGGACAGGGGAGGGTGCGCAAGAACCGGACTCCCATTCCCGCCCGCGCCAGCACCGCTTCGATATCCGTTTCGTTCAAAGGAATGGAGTTCACCCAGGCGGACCCGATGCGATAGGAGCGGCAGTTGCGCATGACCCCGAGGATCATGGCGCCCCCTTCCCCGAGCAGCGCCCCCAATCCCCCCAGTAGGCCCGCCAGATCGGCGGCATCCGCCGCCAGGGTTTCCAGGCAGAAGAAACTGGAGATCGCCGCGAAGGAAGCGGGCGGAAAGACCCGTCCGGCAGCGATTTCCCGGGCGTCGGCCGGGGGCTGGACCGCCAAGGCCGAGCGCAGCCAGGCCGCCTTGCTGTCGGCATCCGGACCGTGGACATGGCGGAAGAAGGAGGACCAGTCGTGGGCACCGGCCTCGTCCGCCCGCCAAGCCTCCACAGCGGCCAAATTCTCGGGCAGCAGATCGGTGAAGACGATCCTGTCCACCCATCCGCATGCCGGAACAAGCTGGTAGATGGTAGGCCCGCCCCCGACTTCGAGCAGTTTGCCACCATGCCGCCCCCAAAGGACGTAGCCGGCGGCAATGGCGTCCAGGAGGAAATCGTTTTCCCCCCGCACCTGTCGGTAGTACTGCACCAGATAGGCTTTCGGCCACATACCCGCACTTGTCCGCAACGAAGGAAACGACAGAACCGTTAATCGCATAGCACGATTTACAAAGAATCCAAGCGTTGACTTTTATTCAATACATGTTACCACTGAGGGCGATCATGCCCGTGGGAGTGGCGCCATGACGATAAACGACTCGCATACGCCGTCAAAAAGCGACGCGGAAAGATATATTTGTTTCGGAAAGGGTCCGGACGAAACCGGGATTCCATACTTGCCTTGCTATTTTTCATATCTCATCAAGCTCTCGCCCGAGGTTGGGCTTGCCGAAATCTATCCCTGGCTGGCGGAGTTGATGTTCCATTCCAGCACCACCACCCTGGGGACCCTCAACCGACTGGCCGGTGAAGCGCAGACATTACTCGGAACGCGCATGGCCTTTACGCCGCCCGATGACCGCTCCAAGCTCAACGTGCTTTACTTTTCCATCGACGATGCCATGGGAAACATCGCCGACACCACCATCGATTCACGATCCGAGTTCTATGGAATGTCCGACGATCTTTTCGGAAACTCCATGGCGGATCTATTGGCGGAAGGCGGCGGAAACATACGGTTCCCTGTAACGTTCGCCGTGGATACCCTGGGAACTTTCGGGCGCGATTCCGACCCCGTATGGGTGGTCCGGGACGGTACCGCCTTGTACAACGGCAGCAGCTTGGTGGGGTCGGGCAATCCCATGCGCCTTCTCCAGCGGTTCAGCGCCTTGGCGGTCACGGAACCGACCCACAAGGTTCCCATCCTGGCCTTGGGGGCAAAGCGGGACGGCGCGAATGCCGAAACCCGCGAACTGAAGAGCATGATCGGCGACACCTTCGGGGAGGCCAATTGCCTCGTCATCAATTCCATATCCAACCTGGCGCGCGCCCTGGGTTTCCGGGACGCCATGCAGGTGGTCCGCACCCTGATCGAACGAGCCGTCTGGCGCCAGTGGGACTGCCCGGAAGGGGCCCTTCTGGACCGTCCCGGCGTGCTGTTCGCCGTCCTGAACGAAGGGGTGTTCCGCGACGACGAGGTCCGCTACGCCGAAACCTTCTTCGACGGCATCATCCGTTTCGACGCCGAACCACCGGAAATCGCAGAACACCCAGAAAAGTCCGAAATCTATTACGAGGTCGAACGTTTTCCATTGGTAGAGAAGTCCATATCCGACTACGCCTTCAGTTATTGGCCGCAGAACGTCAAAAAAGCCAAAGAGGGCGGGACCGAGGATGCAGCGGCGGCCGAGAAGGCGAAAGCCGAGGTGGGGGCCTTGAGCCAGGGAGAAAGCCGGCCATGGCCCGGATTCGTCCCCGACTATTCCTGCCGCTATCTTTACCTCCCCAAGGCGGGGGCCCGCCTTGAGGATGTCCGCGTCGGCCTGCGCGTCAGAAAGCCGGAGAGTTCGGCGACGATCTCCGGGCAGAAGAAGGGGGGATGAAATGGGCATTCCGCGCGGCAACACGGTCGCCTTGGCCGGCGACCCCGGAACCGGAAAGACGACCTTCCTTCTCTCCCTTTTTCGCTATGGACACTTCCGGCCGGGCAACGGAATTTGTGTCGGCAAATCCAAAGACGATGCGGCTTCTTCCAAGTTGCTCGCCGACCAAAGGCCAGAAGAAGAGCGAACCCTGGCCGCCATCGATCGCATGGTCCTGCAGCATTCCTCGTCCACCAGGACCGAAGAAAGGAAGCCCAAGGGAACCGTTCGCTGTTTCGTTTCCCTGGAATCCAGCTTCCGCCGCATCTGCGAGAACAACAGCACGCTGATGGACTTCCGTGAAATCAATGCCGGTTCCCCGGAGAACCCGCCGCAAGACTACTACGTCTTCATCGACGCCACATCCTTTCTCAGCGGGCGCCTGGAAGATCGCCTGCGCTATCCGCGCCTGCACGAGTCCGGCGACGAAAAGGCCGCGCCCGAGCCCTGGGAACAGTACAACCTGAGCTTGGGCGGGTTCGAAGCCAGCCACAACGACTTCTTCGGCCTTTACTGGCAGGACGACGAGAGCGCCCCGCAGAGAATCGATCAGTTGAACGCGGATACCTCCCGCGAGACTCCGTTCAGCGATGTCTTCGTGGACGCCAAGGCCGCGGAGCACGGCGAAAAAATGGCGACACCCGGCGGCCGGCCGTGTCGCTTGTTCAACTTGGTGACCATGCCCCTGGACGATCCCCTGAAGCGCATCCGCCTGCTGAAGGACCTGCTGGCCGAACTGTTCGTCGGCATCGGCGCGGGGCGGGAAATCATCATCACCATCGATTCCCTTTCCGCCCTGCTGTCCAACTTCGACATGAACGCGGTACCGTCCCAGGAAACCAAAGGCCGCCGCCTGCACATCTTCAATCTGATCCGCTGGCTGGAGGAAAACCACGTCACCTCCGTCATGGCCTGCGAGGCGGTCAGGGACCGCGGCCAGACCTTGCGGCGCCAACCCCTGTTCCTGGGCACCCAGGAACGCTACATCGCCTCCGGCGTCATCCAGTTGGACTACCACCAATACCGTTCCGGAGACCTGATCCGCTACCTCCGCATCCTCAAGATGCGGGGCGCCGCCCACGACATGCGGCCCCATGCCTACGACCTGAATCACCGAGGGATCGCCTGGGTCGAGCCGCTGTACGCCGAACCGGAAAGCGAGGACTGAACCATGGTCACCTCCGGAGAAAGCGGCCCATCGTCGCTCAAGAATACCCCCAATACCGCCATCGTCATCCCCAACTTGAACAGTGGAGGGGCGTTTTGGGAGAGGCCCCTATTGAAAATATTGGGTTTTTTGGCCTGAAATCCGGACCTGGCGAAAAATGTAGTGGAACATTTTCTCTGTCGTTGGC
>JAMOBD010000067.1 GCA_039908345.1 Magnetospirillum sp. WYHS-4 | reverse complement strand
ACGAAACCCCCACCTGAAACCCCGCCACCCCGGAATGTAGTGCTAACAAACCCGTGCCACTCCGTAACAGTCTGTTACAGAACAGCTTTTTCTCGGGCACTGTTCAAGTTGGGTCATACATTTCCCACGACTTAAGTGTAGTCATCTCGTAATATTTTTGACGGGCGATACCTGTTTCCACTGAGGCCAGCCCAGTTTGCATCCTTGTCAGTTCGGACTGATTCCTCGCCAAAGTGTCGCGGATTTCTAGGTATTGCGTGTCATTCACGTAGTATATCCCGGAAAACGATGCCAGACCCGCAAATACAGCCCCCGTGATGGCAGTTGCATGAGGAGATGCCGCCTTCAAGCGCTTTTTGTGTCGCTTCCAGCGTGTCAGCGGGCGCAGAGTTATAGACATTTTAAACAAATCCTTTGACTCTCTATCGTATCTGCAATTTCTATACACAGAGCGTAAACAAAACGTAAAAATATGGCGATTTTGTAGCGAGACGCGGATGGCGGGTTTTGATTGCCTGATTCACTCGACCCAACTCCGGGGCAACCGTTGCCCACCACCGGCAACAATTGCCTGGTACCGGCCTGTTGGCGTCTGGAAGAAAGAGGGGGGCTGTCTGGAACTTCGATGCGCGCGGGTATGCCCCGCACCTTGGGGAGATCAGCCGAAGGCCGCCAGCAGCGAATCGAACATGGGCTTGCCGTCGGTGCCGCCCAAGGCGGGTTCGATCAGGCGTTCCGGGTGGGGCATCATGCCCAGGACCCGGCGCTTGGCGTCGAAGACCCCGGCGATGTTGTTGCGGCTGCCGTTGGGATTGGCGGCCTCGGTCGCCGCGCCCCCTTCGTCGCAGTAGCGGAAGGCCACCTGGCCCTCGCCCTCGACGCGCTCCAGGGTCGCGTCGTCGGCGTAGTAGTTGCCGTCGTGGTGGGCGATGGGCACGCGGATCGCCTGGCCCTTGCGATAGCCGCGGGTGAAAGGCGTCGCGTCGTCTTCCACCTTCAGGTGGACGTCCTTGCAGACGAACTTCAGGCTGGTGTTGCGCATCAGCACCCCCGGCACCAACTGCGCCTCCGCCAGGATCTGGAAGCCGTTGCAGATGCCCAGCAGGTGCACGCCCTTGGCGGCGCGGGCCTTGACTTCGCGCATGATGGGGGAATGGGACGCCATGGCGCCGCAGCGCAGGTAGTCGCCGAAGGAAAAACCGCCCGGCAGGACGATCAGGTCGACCTCGGGGATTTCGGTGTCCTTGTGCCAGACCATGAAGGGCGGGCGGCCCATGGCCTTCTCCAGGGCGACCTTGATGTCGCGGTCGCAGTTGGAGGCGGGGAAGACGATGACGGCGGCTTTCATGGCGGCCCCTGCTGGCGGACGTGAAACGATGGGAGATTCATACGGCGCCCGCTTCCCGCCATCAAGCCCCTTGCCGAAGACGGCGATTTCCCTTAAGGCCGGAACGCCAATTCCAGGGAGGATGCGCGATGCTGAAGGTGAACGAATATTTCGACGGCAAGGTCAAGTCCATCGGCTTCCAGACCGAGACCCTGCCGGCCACGGTGGGGGTGATGGTGCCCGGCGACTACGAATTCGGCACCAGCCGGAAGGAAACCATGACCGTGGTCAGCGGGGCCCTGACGGTCAAGTTGCCGGGCGCCGCCGACTGGCAGGTCTTCAAGGCCGGCGCTTCCTTCGTGGTGCCTGCCGATGCCAAGTTCCAGCTCAAGGTCGCGGTGGCCACGGCCTACCTCTGCACCTACGAATAGTCAACCGGCGCTGGCGGCGGGGACGGAACCCGCCGCCTCGCAGGCCTTGCGTAGCGTGCTGGCCAGTTCGGGCATCATGCGGACGTCCTTTTCGTCGGGCTTTTCGATCCGGGCGTGCACGCGCTCGGCCACTTGGCGCACCGAACCGCAGATCTGGACCAAATGGGCGCAGCGGGTTTCGGGTAGGCGGCGGGCCAAGTCCTCGACCACCCAGAGCAGTCTATCCAGGTCGGCGCGGATGGTTTCCACCGGGTCGCCGATCAGGTAGGCCGGCGCGATGCGGTTGATCAGGTAGCCGATCTGGAAGGCGTGGCGCTGCACCTTTTCCTCGTTGATGCGGCGAATCGCCGCCTCGGTGGCGCGCTGGAACGCCGGACTGTCGGCCCGTTCGTTGGGCGACAGCGGGTTCGGCACCTCGATCAAAGGGATTTCCTGGTTTCCCGGTCGGGGCGAGGTGCGGCGGTCGGGCCCTACATAGTCGGTGGTGACGACGAAGCTTTTGCGATTGGCCGACAGGTTGCGCAGGCGTTCGATCAGGGCCCCGGCCGACATGGGCTTGAGCAGGACCACATCGGAACCGCAGTCGATGATTCGCCGCACCGTGGCCGGCCCGGGATCGGCGGCCAGAATGACGACGACCAGAAAGGGGTTGCTGCCCAGGTGCCCGTGGCGGATACGATGGACCAGATCGGGGAGACCGTCCTCGCCGACTCCGATGTCGGCGACCAGCAGGTCCAGATGTCCGTCGGCCACGGCGTCGCGGATGTCGTCGAGGTTGTCGGTATGGCCGAGCGACGCGAATCCCAACGGGCGCAGCATCGAATGCAGCGTGTGGCGGAACATCCTGTCCCGGTCCGCGATAATGCCGCGGACGCCGTCGAATAGCGGCTCGGCCATTGTACCCCAACTTCCCTCGTTGAGACTCAATCCGAAACCCGGTGGAATGTCCATTGAACGAAAGTCCTATCCGATCGCTTTTTGTTTGAACATCCGTAGCCTTTCGGCATCGTGGGCAACGGGGCGATATCCTCGGGCACGCGAATGCCAGAGATGGGATTGCCGGCCGCTCTTCCGGCAAGGCCGCCTCTTTTTCCCCTGGCGTCCGGCGGTGCGAGCGGCTATGGGAGACGGTGCACCGCAACATTCGGATGGGGAGGGGAGAGTGGTCGCCACCATCACCGTGGAAGTCGCGCCGGGCGAGTTGATCGACAAAATCGCTATCCTGCAGATCAAGCTGGAACGCATGACCGATCCGGCCAAGCTGAGGAACGTCAAGGTCGAGTTCGACACCCTGGCGGCGGCGCGGGACGCGGCCGTTCCCCCGTCGCCCGAGATGGATACCCTGGCGGCCGAATTGAAGGCGATAAACGAGCGGCTCTGGGTGATCGAGGACGAAATCCGCGATTGCGAGCGTGCCAAGGACTTCGGCCCCAAGTTCGTCGAACTGGCGCGTGCCGTCTACTTCACCAACGACCGCCGCGCGGAGGCCAAGCGCAAGATCAACGACCTGCTGGGCTCGCGCATCGTCGAGGAAAAATCCTACGCGGCCTACTGACCCATGCGTGCCGGTGCCTTCCTGGCGGATGCCCATGCGGCCCTGAAGCGGCGTTTGAGGGCGCGACCGGACATCGCCTCCGGGGTGCTGTTGCTGTCTTGCGGGGGCTTGGGCGACACGGTTCTGTTCGCCTTGGTGTTGCCGCGCTTTCTGGAACTGGCCGGGCCGGGCGAGACGGTAACGGTGCTGCTGCGCAAGGAAAGCGCCAAGATGGCCTTCCTGTTTCCGTCCGATGTCGGGATTCTGGCCGTGGACTTCGGCCGACTGGCCCGCGATCCGGCCTATCGCCTGGAAATCCTGGACGGCCTCTACCTTTCCAACCACCGCCTCGTGGTCCATACCGATCACCTGCGCCATCCCCTGTTGGACGAGGTGCTGGTCGCCGCCTGCCGGGCCCCGGAGACCGCCGCCATGGAACCCCGCTCCTGGCCGAAGCACGACCGGGCGCTGGCGCGCAACCGCCGTCTATACGGAAAGCTGGTGGACGGCGGCGCCCTGCACCTGGACAAGGTGGTACGCTGGGCGCGCTTCGCCGACGCCCTGACCGGCCGGACCGTTCCGCCGCCCCGGGTGCGCCTGCCCGAGACGCGCCTCGCTCCACCGGCCGCCTTCGCCGCTCCGACGGTGTTGATTCAGCCCTTCTCGGCCGTTGCGCTGAAGCAAAGTCCGCCGTCCCTCTACGAGACCATCCTGGACACGCTGCCGGCGGGATTCCGCGTGCTGCTGCTGGGGGCGCCCGGCGACCTGAAGCGTAGCCCGGAATTCGAAGTCCTGCTCGAGCGGCACAACCTGGACTTAGATACCTCGCCTTTCGCCGACCTGGTGCCCAAGCTGCGGGCCGCGCGCCTGGTGATCTCGGCCGACACGGCGCTGATGCACTTGGCCGTGGCGGTTGGCGCTCCGACCCTCTGCCTGGCCAGCGCCGCCTACGTGGACGAGATCGTCCCCTATGCCGCCGAGATCACTCCTCCCAACATCGCCTTCCTCTGGCACGACATGCCCTGCCGGGGATGCCTGGGGGCCTGTGGGCTGCCGGCCGAGGACGGCATGTATCCTTGCGTCGCCCGCCTGGACCGCCGGGCGATCCTGGCGGCGGTGGCGGAGAGGATAGTCTCAACAAACGCCCCGGCTTGAGGCAGAATGGGCCCATGACGCACAGGCCCATCGTTCTGGTGATCGACGACGAGGTCCGCTCGCTGGAAGCCATCCGGCGGGTGCTGGCGGACGAGTTCGAGGTTCTGACCGCCCGGGACGGCGCGGCGGCCATCGGCTATCTGGAGAACGAATTGGTTCAGGCGGTGCTTTGCGACCAGCGCATGCCGGACATCACGGGGGTGGAGTTCCTGACCGCGGTGCGCGAGCGCTGGCCGGACGCGGTGCGCATGATTATCTCGGGCCACACGGATTCGCTGGACATCATCGCCGGGCTGAACGAGGCCGGCATCTACCGCTACATCACCAAGCCCTGGGAACCGGACGCCCTGCTGGGCGCCGTGCGCGACGCCGTGGGCCTCTACGCCCTGCAGCAGGAAAACCAGGCGGTCAGCGTGGAGATGAAGATGGCCGCCCCGGCGTTGCGCCAAGTGGTGGCCCGCAAGCGCCACGCGCTCAAGCGCCGCTTCGGCTTCGACGCCATCGTCCATGCCCCGGACAGCCCCTTGGCCGGCATCTGCGACTTGGTGGAGCGCATCGCGCCCTACGACATTTCGATCCTGCTGACCGGCGAATCGGGTACCGGCAAGGAACTGCTGGCCCGCGCCGTGCATTACAACAGCGCGCGGGCCGCCCGCGCCTTCGTGGTGCAGAACTGCGGAGCCCTGCCGGACGAACTGCTGGAAAGCGAGCTGTTCGGCTGCAAGAAGGGCGCCTTCACCGGCGCCTACGAGGACCGCATCGGCCTGTTCGAACAGGCCGATGGCGGCACCATCTTCCTGGACGAGATCGGCGACACGTCGGCCAGCTTCCAGGTCAAGCTCCTGCGGGTGCTGCAGGAAGGCGAGTTCCGGCCCCTGGGCGCCCAGCGCACCCGGCGGGTGGACGTGCGCGTCATCGCGGCCACCAACCGCGACCTGGAGGAAGCCGTCCGCCAGGGCCGCTTCCGCCAGGACCTTTACTATCGCCTGGCCGCCTTCCCCATCCATCTGCCGGCCTTGCGCGACCGGGCCATGGACCTGCCGTTGATCGCCACCCACCTGCTGGCGGAAACCGGACGCTCCTTCCGCAAGGCGATCCAGGGCTTCGCCCCCGAGACCCTGGCAGCGTTCGCCCGTTATTCCTGGCCCGGCAACGTGCGCGAACTGTCCAACGAGATCCAGCGCATGGTGGCGCTTTGCGACTGCGACCGCCTGGGCCCGGATCTGGTCTCGCCGGCGGTTCTGGGGGCGAAGCGGACGGCTGCGCCGCAGCTCCCCGTCGAAATCCCTGCCGGGACCCTCAAGGACCGGGTGGAGGCCCTGGAGGAGGGACTTCTCCGCGACGCGCTGTCCCGCCACGGCTGGAACATCAGCCGCGCCGCCGCCGAACTGGGCCTGTCGCGGGTGGGGCTTCGCGCCAAGCTGCAGCGCTACGGGCTGGAACGGATGAACTGATGGCCGTTCCGGTCGAGTCCCTGCAACTCAACGAAACCCAGGAGGCCGCCTGGATCGAGGTCATCCGCAAGATGGACGAGGTCTATGCCGACCTGATCCGCTACGAGGTCGACCTGGAGACCAAGAACGGCGAATTGGAAGAGGCCCAGCGCTTCATCGGCAGCGTGCTGGCTTCCATGTCCGACGTTCTCATCGTCTGCGACCGCGAGGGCCGCGTCCAGCAGGTCAACCGCGCGGTGGAGGACCTGACCGGCCTGCCCCGCATCTCCATCGAGGGACGGCCCCTGGCCGACCTGCTGGCCCCGGATTTCCGCAACCAAGCCGACGGCTTCTGCCCTCGCCAGGGGCTGTCCGAGGTGCGGGATCGCGAGGTCCGCTTCGCCGCCGCCGACGGTCGCGTCAGCGATCCGGTGGCGGTCAATTGCACCGGCCGCCTGGACCCCGACGGACGCATGGGCGGCGTGGTCATCATCGGCCGTCCGGTGGGCGAACTGCGGCGGGCCTACGAGGCCCTCAACCAGGCCCACCGCAATCTGCAGGATGCCCAGCAGCAGTTGGTGCAGTCGGCCAAGATGGCTTCCATCGGCCGCCTGGTGGCCGGCGTGGCCCACGAACTCAACAACCCCACCAGCTTCGTCTACGGCAACGTCCACAGCCTGGAACGCTATGCCGAGCGGCTGGAAAGGTACTTGGCGGCCCTGCACGGGGGGGCCGGCAAAGGGGACTTGGCCCGCCTGCGCGCCGATCTGCGCATCGACGATTTGCTGCGCGACCTGCCGTCCCTCGTCGCCGGGACCAAGGAAGGGGCGGAACGCATCCGTGACATCATCATGAGCCTGAAGCGCCTGTCCTTCACCGGCACGCCCGGCGAGCGCGAGGTCTTCGACCTGGGCCAAGCCGTCGAGACGGCCCTCAAGTGGGCCATCCGCGGGCGCAAGACCGCCCCGACGGTGGAAACCGACCTGCCGGCCGGGCTCAAGGTGCGCGGCCATGCCGGACAGATCCAGCAGGTGGTGGTAAATGTGGTGGAAAACGCGCTCGACGCCCTGGACAAGGCCCCGGAGCCCCGGCGCCTGTCCGTCGCCGCCACGGCCGACGGACGGAAGTTGCGGGTGTCCTTCCGGGATTCCGGCCCCGGCATCCGGCCCGAGGACCTGCCCCGCATCTTCGATCCCTTCTTCACCACCAAGCCGGTGGGCCAGGGCATGGGGCTGGGGCTCTGGATCAGCTACGACATCCTGCGCGGCCACGGCGGTACGATCGAGGCCGCCAACCACCCCGAGGGCGGCGCCGAAGTGCTCTTGACCCTGCCGCGGGCGGAGGCCGGATGAAGACTCCGCTTGATTTCGCCGCGCGCTTGGAGAGTCTATTACACGGTTCGAATGCGTGGGAGCCCATCATGCCGTTATCGGGAATGGCCGTGACCGGACGTCGTCGCCTGTTGGCGGGGATGGCGGCCTGCGCCCTGTTCTGGGCCGACCCCGTCGTGGCGGCGCCGCCGACGGATCTGCAGGAAGGTGCCCGGCGCCACGTGGAATCCCTGGCCGGCGAAGCCATTGCCGCCTTGACCAAGGGGCTGGCTCCGGACCGGCAGGTGGACACCTTCCGCAATTTGGTCGAACGCTATTTCGACGTCCGCACCATGGGCCGCTACGTATTCGGGGATGCCTGGACCGCGGCATCCAAGGAGCAGCGGGCCCAGTTGCTGAAGCTGTTCAGCGAATTGACGGTGCGCAGTTACCTGCAACGCTTCGGCGGCTATTCCGGCGAGAAGCTGGCCGTGACCGGATCTGTGCCGACCGCCGAAGGCGATGTCCTGGTGAAATCGAATGTGACCCACGCAAGCCGGGCACCGGTGAAAGTGGATTGGCGGGTGCGTGCCCTGGAAGGGCGCTATCGCATCGTGGACGTGTCCGTGGACGGAGTGAGCTTGGGCAAGACCCAGCGTTCCGAGGTGTCCTCGCTGCTGCACCAGAGCGGTGGCTTGGTGGACCGCTTCCTGGACGACCTGCGGGGGCGTGTCGTGCAGATGGCGGACCGGGGAAACTAAAGGAAAAACGAGGAGCCGAGACGATGCCGATCGAGACGAGCAAGCGCATGTTCCTGGCGGGGGCCTTCGCCCTGGCGCTGGCGGCCGGGATGCCGGCCTGGGCCACGGCTGGGGATTTCAGCACCGGAGCCAAGAGCTTCCTGCAGTCCCTGGGCGACCGGGTGATCGAGGAACTGACACCGAAAAATATCGACCGGGCCGAACGCGAGCGCCGCTTCCGGTCCATCCTGAAGGAGCATTTCGCCGTCGAGGCCATCGGCCAGTGGGTGCTGGGGGCTTCCTGGCGCAAGGCCAACGATGCCGAGAAGCAGGAATATCTGGCTCTGTTCGAGGACTTGGTCATCGCCACCTACGTCAACCGCTTCGAGAACTACAAGGGCGAGACCCTCAGCGTCGTCGATTCCCAGATGAAGGGTGAGGACGATGCCCTGGTCTATAGCCACATCTCCCTGCAAGAGGGCAATCCGCCGCTCAAGGTCGATTGGCGGGTGCGCCAGCGCAAGTCGGACGGCAAATTCAAGATCGTCGACGTGATCGTCGAAGGCATCAGCATGAGCCAGACCCAGCGTTCCGAATTCGCGTCCGTGATCCACAAACACGGCGGCGAGATCGCGCCCTTCCTGAGGGAACTGCGCGACCGGGTCAAGAAAGCCGCCTGATGACCGCCGCGGCCTCGGCGCCCGCCCTTCATCCCATCGAGACGCCGTCCGGCAAGGACGAAGCCTACGAGAATTTCCCCGTGGGCTCCTGGCTGCTGCCGGCCGCCCTGCGCCCTCATATCGCCCGCTTCTACGCCTTCGCCCGGGCCATCGACGACATCGCCGACAGCCCCGATCTGGCGCCCGAGGACAAGATCGCCCGCCTGCAGGGGTTCGAGGATACCCTGCTGGCCCGCGTGCCCGACGACGCGGCTTTCGCCAAGGCCGCCCGTCTGCGCGAGAGTCTGGCCGAAACCGGCGTGACGACTCGCCACGGGGTCGACCTGATCGCCGCCTTCAAGCAGGATGCGGTCAAGACCCGCTACACCGACTGGGGCGAGTTGATGGACTACTGCGACCGTTCGGCGGCCCCGGTGGGGCGCTACCTGCTCGACTTGCACGGCGGATCGCGGGACGGCTACGGGCCGTCGGACGCGCTGTGCAACGCCCTGCAGGTCATCAACCATCTCCAGGACTGCCGGGACGACTACCGAACCCTGGATCGGGTCTACCTGCCCCTCGACTGGATGGACGAGGCCGGAGCCGGGATCGAGGACCTGGATGCCGCCAAGTCATCCCCCGAACTGCGCGAGGTTCTGGACCGCTGCCTGCAGGGGGTGGAAGTCCTGCTAGCCGACGCCCGCCGTCTGCCGGCTGGGCTGCATAGCCGCCGGCTGGCCATGGAATCGGCGGTGATCGTCGAAATCGCCGACCGCCTGACCGGCCTTCTGACCCGCCGCGATCCCGTCGCCGGACGGGTGGCCCTGTCCAAGCCGGGGTTCCTCTGGTGCGGGCTGCTGGGAGTCGTCTACGCATTGGTACGCCGATGAGCGTCGCCGTCCTCGCTGTCTTGCTGGCCTGGGTGGGGCTGCTGCTGTTCCGCGGTGGCTTCTGGAAGGCCGATCAGCGCCTGAACGGGGCGCCCGACCGCGAACACTGGCCCGACGTGGTGGCCGTCATTCCGGCCCGCGACGAGGCGCCGACCATCGGCGCCACGGTCGCCTCCCTGCTCGGCCAGGACTATCCGGGCCGCTTGCACGTCGTGGTGATCGACGACAACAGCACGGACGGCACGGCCGCCGCCGCCGGGATCTCCGACCGCTTGACGACGATCGCCGGCCAGCCGCTGCCGGCCGGCTGGACCGGCAAGCTCTGGGCGGTGCACCAAGGGATCATGGAAGCCGTCCGGCAGATGCCCGATGCCCGCTACCTCCTGCTCACCGACGCCGACATCCTGCACGAGCCGGGCAACCTGCGCCGGCTGGTCGACAAGGCCGAATGGGACAGCCTCGACCTGGTCTCCCTGATGGTCCATCTGCGTTGCGAGAGCTTCTGGGAACGGCTGCTGATCCCGGCCTTCGTCTTCTTCTTCCAGAAGCTCTACCCCTTTCCCTGGGTCAACGACCCGGACAGGCGGACGGCCGGCGCCGCCGGCGGCTGTATGCTGGTACGGCGCGAGACCCTGGAACAGGCGGGCGGCATCGCGGCCATCCGCGACCGGGTGATCGACGATTGCGCCCTGGCGGCCCTGCTCAAGAAGGAGGGCCCCATCTGGCTGGGCCTGGCGCGGGACGGCACCCGATCCCTGCGCGCCTACGAGTCCCTGGGCGATGTCTGGCGCATGGTGGCCCGCACCGCCTTCGTCCAACTCGACCGTTCCGTCTTCAAGCTGGTGGGCACCGTGGCCGGCATGGCCTTCCTCTACCTGCTGCCGCCGTTAGGCGCCCTGGCCGGCCATCCTTCCGCCCTGCTGGCCTGGCTGCTGATGGCCTATGCCTACGGGCCGACCCTGGTTATCTATCGCCGCCCGGCCTGGGAAAGCCTGCTGCTGCCCGTCGCCGCCTTTCTCTATACCTTGATGACCCTGGACTCGGCCCGCCGCCACTGGCTGGGCAAGGGCGGGGCGTGGAAGGGCCGGACCTACCGCTGAGAACGGCTTCGCTGATGTCGGGGCGCCTTCCCTGCCGGCCTGACGACCCAATCGAAGCTCCCCGTTTACAGCGTGCGCCGACATTGCTACATTCCGCGCCTTCCCGCGCGGACGCGCGCGGCTCGAAGGGGACCCGAGACCCATGAAGATCCTGGCTTGCAACAGCAATCGGCCCTTGGCCGAAGCGATTTCGGCTTACCTCAACCTGCCGCTGGTCAAGGCCAGTATCCGGCGGTTCTCCGATATGGAGGTGTTCGTCGAGATCCACGAGAACGTCCGCGGCGAGGACGTCTTCGTCATCCAGTCGACTTCCTACCCGGCCAACGACCACCTGATGGAACTGCTCTGTACCCTGGATGCGCTCCGGCGCGGCTCGGTGCATCGGGTGACCGCCGTGGTGCCTTATTTCGGCTACGCCCGCCAGGACCGCAAATCCGGCCCCCGCACCCCCATCTCGGCCAAGTTGGTCGCCAACCTGATGACCACCGCCGGCGCCAACCGGGTATTGACGCTTGACCTCCACGCGGGCCAGATCCAGGGCTTTTTCGATATCCCCGTCGACAACCTCTACGGCGCGCCGGTCTTTACCAAGGACATCGAGGACCGCTATGCCGGCGAGAACATCGTCATCGTCTCGCCCGACGTGGGCGGCGTGGTGCGGGCGCGGGCCATCGCCAAGCGCCTGGACGCCGATCTGGCCATCATCGACAAGCGGCGCGAGCGCGCCGGCCATTCCGAGGTGATGAACATCATCGGCGACGTCAAGGATCGCCGCTGCATCCTGATCGACGACATCGTCGATTCCGCCGGCACACTTTGCAACGCCGCGGTGGCGCTGATGGAAAAGGGGGCCAGTAACGTCTCGGCCTATGTCACCCACGGCGTGTTGTCGGGCGGCGCGGTGGCCCGCGTGGCGTCCTCGCCCATGGATCGCATGATCATCACCGACAGCATCGTCGCCACCGAGGCGGTGCGGCTCGCCCACAACGTCGAACAACTGTCGATCGCGCCCTTGATGGCGGAAGCCATCCGGCGCATCAACGAGGAGTCCTCGATCTCCAGTCTGTTCGACTAGACACAAGGAATTCCCGCCCCGCCGAAGCGGAAGCGGGCATAAGGGCGCCGGCACCCCTGGAGGCCGGCGTATGGTCAAGACGCAAGGAGTTGAAACACGATGACCAAGATCATTCCCCTCGCGGTGCAGCCGCGCGACCGGGCCGGTAAGGGGGCAGCCCGCGCGACTCGCCGGGACGGCCGCGTGCCGGCCGTCATCTATGGCAACAAGCAGGACCCTGCCCTGATCTCCCTCGATCCCAAGGTCCTGAAGCAGCAGATCAAGGGCGGCGGCTTCTTCAGCCACGTCTTCGAAATCGAGCTGTCCGGCAACAAGGAGATGGTGCTGCCCCGCGACCTGCAGCTCGACCCCGTCACCGACCGGCCGATCCATGTCGACTTCATGCGGGTCACCAAGGACACCCGCATCACCGTCGGCGTGCCGGTGAACTTCGTCAACGAACTGGCGTCGCCGGGCCTCAAGCGCGGCGGCGTGCTGAACATCGTGCTGCACGAGATTCCGCTGGTCTGCTCGCCGGAAAACATCCCGGAACGCATCGTCATCGACCTGACCGGGCTGGAAATCGGCCATTCCATCCACATGGACCATGTCAACCTGCCGGAAGGCGTCGTTCCCGACACCCACTTCAAGGACAACACGGTGGCGACCATCGTCGCTCCCAGCGCCATGAAGTCGGAAGTCGAAGCGGCTCCCGCCGAGGCCGAGGCGGCGGCCGCTCCTGCAGCGGCTCCGGCGGCCGGCGCCAAGAAGGGCTAGGCGGCGGATCGTCGATCCATGCTGCTGGTGGTGGGCCTCGGCAATCCCGGAGCGGAATACGCCAGGAACCGCCACAACGTCGGGTTCATGGCGGCGGACAGGATTGTCCGCCGCCATGGCTTCTCGCCCTGGCGTTCCCGCTTCCAGGGCCAAGCCGCCGAAGGCCTGATCGACGGCGCCAGGGCCCTGGCACTGAAGCCCCAGACCTACATGAACGAGTCCGGCCGCTCGGTGGGCGAGGCCATGCGGTTCCATCGCATCGCGCCTTCCGAGTTGATCGTTCTGCACGACGAACTGGATTTGGCGGCCGGACGCATCCGGGTCAAGGTGGGGGGCGGGCATGCCGGCCATAACGGCCTGCGCAGCATCCAGGCCCACGTGGGACCCGACTTCAAGCGGGTGCGCATCGGCATCGGTCATCCGGGCGAGAAGACGCGGGTGACCGGCCACGTGTTGGGCGACTTCGCCAAGGCGGACGCCGTCTGGCTGGAGCCCATGCTGGAGGCCATCGCCGATTTCGCCGGCCTGTTGCTGGCGGGAAAGGATTCGGACTTCATGTCCAAGGTGGCGATGGCGGCTCCCGCCCCGCGCCCCCCCAAGGAGGAAAGGGAATAGGCCATGGCCATCAACTGCGGCATCGTCGGGCTGCCCAACGTCGGCAAGTCCACCCTGTTCAATGCGCTGATGCACCATCGAACCCAATACGGGGCGCGTCGGCGTGCCCGATTCGCGCCTGGACGCCCTGGCGGCCATCGCCAAGCCGCAAAAGATCATTCCCACCGTGCTGGAATTCGTCGACATCGCAGGTCTGGTGCGCGGCGCCAGCAAGGGAGAAGGCCTGGGTAACCAGTTCCTCGCCAACATCCGCGAGGTGGACGCGGTGCTGCACGTGGTGCGCTGCTTCGCCGACGACAATATCGTCCATGTCGAGGGCTCGGTCGATCCGATCCGCGACATCGAGACCATCGAGACCGAACTGATGCTGGCCGACCTGGAAAGCCTGGAAAAACGCATCGTGCCCCTGGCCAAGAAGGCCAAGGGCGGCGACAAGGACCTCCAACACCAGGTAGAACTGATGGAACGCTGCCTGACCCTGTTGCGCGAGGGCAGGCCCGCCCGCATGGTCGACCTGGCACCCAACGAGGTGAAGGCCTTCCGCATGCTGCAGTTGCTGTCTTCCAAGCCTGTGCTCTACGTCTGCAACGTCGACGAAGGCGCGGCGGCCGAGGGCAACGCCTTCACCGCAAGGGTGTTCGAGCGCGCGGCCGAGGAAGGCGCCCAGGCGGTGGTCATCTCGGCCGCCATCGAGCAGGAGATCGCCCAACTCGATACCGAAGCCGAAAAGAACGAGTTCCTGGAAAGCCTCGGTCTGCACGAGACGGGCCTGGCCCGGGTCATCCGCGCCGCCTACGGCCTCCTGGGCCTGATTACCTTCTTCACCGTGGGGCCCAAGGAAGTGCGGGCCTGGACCGTGCACACCGGCGCCAAGGCCCCCGAGGCGGCGGGCGTCATCCATACCGACTTCGAACGGGGCTTCATCTGCGCCGAAACCATCGGCTACGACGACTACCTGAAGCACAACGGCGAACTGGGCGCGAAGGAAGCCGGGCGAATGCGCCAGGAAGGCCGCGACTACACCGTCCACGACGGCGACGTCCTGCTTTTCCGCTTCAACGTCTAGATGGCGAGGCGGGCCGGAAGGCGACGAAGCCCTCCGGCCGGACCGCTTCTAGTACATGTGGTAACCGCCGTTGACCGACACCGTCGAGCCGGTGAGGAAGTCGGCGTCCTCGTCGACCAGGAACAGCACGGCGCGAGAAATGTCCTGGGCGCGGCCCAGGCGGCCGGTGGGGACCTTGGCGACGATCTTCTGCAGCACCTCGGCCGGCACGGCGCGAACCATCTCGGTATCGACGTAGCCCGGCGCCACCGCGTTCACCGTGATGTTGAAGCGCGCCCCTTCCTGGGCCAGCGCCTTGGTGAAGCCGTGGATGCCCGACTTGGCGGCGGCGTAGTTGACCTGGCCGTACTGGCCCATCTGGCCGTTCACCGAGCCGATATTGACGATGCGCCCGAACCGGCGGTCCTTCATGCCTGGGAATACAGCCTTGGCCATGTTGAAGCAGGACGTCAGGTTGGTGCGGATCACCGCATCCCAGTCGTCGTGGCTCATTTTCATCAGGGTGCCGTCGCGGGTGATGCCGGCATTGTTGACCAGGATGTCGATGGGCCCGTGCTCGTGCACGATGGTCGCCATGGTGTCCATGACCGCCTTGAAATCGCCGACGTCGAACTTGTAGGCAGGAATCCCGGTTTCCTCGTGGAACTGCTGGGCCGCCTTGTCGTTGCCGCCGTAGTTGGCGATCACCCGGTAGCCTTCCTCCTTCAGTTCCATGCAGATCTCGCGCCCGATGCCGCGCGTTCCGCCGGTCACCAGCGCTTGGCGATGATGTTCCATGATCGGTAGCCTCCCGTTGTTGTGTTCCAAATCATTTCCGCCATCCGGGTCCGCCCGCGCCGATTGTTGTTTTCCCCTTGTCCGGCGCGGGGAACCGACGGGCCGCGATCAGTCGCGGGCCACGCACATGGCGATACCCATGCCGCCGCCGATGCAAAGCGTCGCCAAGCCCTTCTTGGCGTCGCGCTTCTTCATTTCATGGAGCAGAGTCACCAGGACGCGGGCGCCCGAGGCGCCGATGGGATGCCCGAGCGCGATGGCGCCGCCGTTGACGTTCACCTTGTCCACATCCCAGCCCATGTCCTTGTTGACCGCCAATGCCTGGGCGGCGAAAGCCTCGTTGGCCTCGATCAGGTCCAGGTCGGCCACCGACCAGCCGGCCTTCTGCAAGGCGGCCCGGCTGGACGGAATGGGGCCGGTGCCCATGATCGCCGGATCGACGCCGCAGGTGGCCCAGGAAACGATGCGGGCCAGGGGCTCGATGCCGCGCTTGGCGGCCTCGGCGTCGGTCATCAGGACCAGGGCCGCCGCACCGTCGTTGATACCGGACGCGTTGCCGGCGGTCACCGTGCCTTCCTTGTCGAAGGCCGGGCGCAGCTTGGCCAGGGATTCGACGGTGGTGCCATGCTTGGGATGCTCATCGGTGTCGATCGTCGTGTCGCCCTTGCGGCCCTTGATGACCACCGGGACGATCTCGTCCTTGAAGCGGCCGGTCTTCTGGGCGGCTTCCGCCTTCTGCTGGGAGTTGGCGGCAAAGGCGTCCTGCTCGTCGCGGGTCAACTGCCACTTGCGGGCCACGTTCTCGGCGGTATTGCCCATGTGGTAGCCGTTGAAGGCGTCCCACAGACCGTCCTTGATCATGGTGTCCACCAATTCGGCCGTCCCCATCTTGGTGCCGTTGCGCATGTGCAGGCAATGGGACGACTGGCTCATGCTTTCCATGCCGCCGGCCACGACGATGGAAGCGTCGCCCAGCAGGATCGACTGCATCCCGAGCGCCACCGTCCGCAGCCCCGAACCGCAAAGCTGGTTGATGCCGTAGGCCGTCTTCTCATTGGGGATGCCGGCGCCGATGGCGGCTTGGCGAGCCGGGTTCTGTCCACCGCCGGCCGCGAGGATCTGGCCCATGATGGCTTCGGAGACGTCCTGCGCTTCGACCTTCGCGCGCTTCAGTGCCTCGACGATGGCGGCGCGGCCCAGTTCGGCGGCGGGCAATGCGGAAAGGCCGCCGCTGAAGGCGCCGATAGCGGTACGGGCGGCGCCCGCGATGACGACATGGGTCATGAGTCTTCCTCCTGTTGGGATGGCGAGCCGGCCCGGACGGGCCGGGAGATTGATGTTTTGGCGGAAGTGTAGTCGGCAAACCATGACGAAACAAGGATGGGATGGTGTGCAGCGCAGCAGAGGGACAACCGGCGCCGATGGAGCGAGGTTTCCTTCGGTCCCGCGAATGGACTATGATGGCGACATGCAAAAAGGTTCCCTTCGCCCACTGGCCGTTCTTGTCCTTGCCCTGTTCGCCCAGCAGCCGGCCTTCGCCGGGCCCGAGGTCTTTCAGGTCTCCACCCTTGCCGCCCTGATGGCCGGAGTCTACGACGGCGAGGTGACGGTCGGCGAGTTGCGGCGGCGGGGCGACCTGGGACTCGGAACCTTCAACCGTCTCGATGGCGAGATGGCGGTGATTGACGGCCGCGTCTTCCAGGTCAAGATCACCGGCGAAGTCCTCGAAGCGGACGACAGCCTCCGGATACCCTTCGCCCAGGTCACCGCCTTCCGGCCGCAAACCACCTTAACCCTCGACCGGGGTCTGGATCTGCCGGGCCTGGAAAGGGCTTTGGACGCTCGCGTTGCCAATCCGTCGCGCATCCAGGCGGCACGCATCGAGGGGCGCTTCGCCGCCATTCGGACGCGGAGCGTGGCGGCCCAGGCCCAGCCCTATCGGCCGCTTACCGAGATCATCCCCAAGGAACAGGCGGTTTTCGATGAGACCATGGCGGAAGGCAGCCTGATCGGCTTCCGCTTTCCCGCCCAGGCGGCGGGCGTCAACGTGCCCGGCTGGCATTTCCACTTTCTGACGGCGGATCGCAAGCGGGGTGGCCACGTGCTGGCGCTGGCGCTGGACGGCGGGACGGCGGCGCTGGAGGAAATCTCCGAACTGCGAATCGCCCTACCGGGTGGAATCGGGACGCGGACTTCCGCCACGCCCTACGATCCCAAGAAGCAGGCAACCGGCACCGACCGTTGAGGAGAACCGCCATGCCTTTCGTCAAGCGCGATGCCGCCGGCCGGATCGCGGCGGTCTACGGGGAACCGGAGGAAGATGGCTTGGAATCCATCGACGCCGCCAGCCCCGAACTGGTCGCCTTTCTCGGCAAGGGCGGAAATCCGGAAGATGCCATCCGGCGATCCTTCCATGACGCCGATGCCGGCTTCATCCGCGTCCTGGAGGATTTGATCGACGTCCTGATCCAGCGCGGCTATATCCAATTCGCCGACTTCCCCGACGCCGCCCAGCGCAAATTGAACGAACGCCGCGGGCTGCGCCGCGAGTATGCCTACCTGCAGTCCCTGTTCGGCGACGGCAGCGACGACTACTCGGGCGGGGGCGGCCATGGTGGGGGCTGGTTCCGGTGAAACGGGCATTGATCGTCGACGACAATCCTTTCCACGTCAGTCTCATGCACGAGATCCTGACGGCGCTGAATTTCAAGGTGGCGATTCGCGACGACCCCGACGGGGTCGTCGAACAGGTCATCGCCGAGCCGCCCGATCTCCTGGTGATGGATGTCCGCCTGCCGGGCATTTCCGGCCTGCGCCTCGTTCGCCGGATCAAGGACACGGAAGGCCTGGGGGCGCTGCCCGTCCTGGTCGTGACGGCCCTTCCCTTCAAGGAGGACGATTCGGACATTCGCGACTCGGGCGCCGACGCCTTCCTGGAAAAGCCTTTCGATCCGGCCGCCTTCATCATGAAGGTGCGTGAACTGGTGGCCTGACCCTCCCGCGCCGGCGCGACGACCCCGGCGCCGGATTCGGTCCATCCTGGGGGTCGGGAGGTGCTCATGGGCCGAGTCTGGATCTGCGCGGGAATGATTCTGGGACTGATGGCCGGGCCGGGTGCGGCGAAGGCCGAATGCCCGGCTTACCCTCAGGTGCCTTGGTGGGAAAACCTCACTCACGACAATACGCGGCGTTACGTCGCCATGGCCCATGACGGCGATTGGAAGGTCTATCTGGCCAAGTGGCGCTTCCAACTCGCCGACCTTGAAGGCATCTATGGGCGCGGCAGCGCCGGCCTGATCCGCAGCCACAACATCCGCCTGCAAGGGGAAGACCTGCGGCAATACATCGAAAAGGTGCGGGCGCGGATCGATGTCGTCGAATGCTTGGCTCGCGAAACGCCGATCCTGCCCAAGATGGCCCGCCGTTCGCCGGCCGAGGCCGGAGACGCCGAAGGCGAGGGCCATTTGGTCGGCAAGACGGCGAAGAAGACCGCACTGCCCGGTGCCGCCGGTGCCTTCCAGCCCGAGATAGAGACCCGCTGTACCACGGAAGGCGCGATCTTCCGGGTGGTCAACCGTGGCGCCCTCTGGCCCGGACAGGCGGACTTTCTGGTCCGGCTGGGCGGAAACCCGGTCGCGGAACGCCGCCTGCGCATGGCCGCGGGCCAAACCGTCGAATTCCGGGTCGATGGCAAGGCGTCGGCGGAATTGCGGATCGTTCCCGACTGGGACCCGCTGGACATCCGCAAGGGTCAGGTCACCTGTCCTTGACGTAGCGCCAGGTCAGGGAGCCCAATACCCGATCGATCCCTTGGCCGTCGTTGCTGAGCGGCATCAGGATGCAGCGATAGAGCAACTCGCCGCGCGGCCCATAGGCCGATCCGGAGTCCGAGATCGGTTTCTTGTAGGCCATGACGTTCTTGGAAAGGTGGGGCAGGGCTTCCGCCAGCGGCATGGGGAAGACCTCGGCGACGCTTCGTCCGACCGGCTGGTGGCGACAGATGGCGGCTACGTCGATGCCGCAACTCTCGACGGTCCAGCGTCCCTCGTCGTCCGTGGCATCGAGCACGAAGACATGGTCGGCGACGGCCGGTGCGGCCGTCACGTCCAATTCGCGGAAGGCGGGAAAGGATTCGCCGCGCAGGCGCGCGATCCACCGCTTCAGGACGCGGCACATGCCCCGCCTCTCGTCGTCGGCATCCTTGCAGAATTCGTCGATTCCAGCCTCGCCCATGCCGGATTATAGCACGACCGTCGGTTAACGATTCGTCAGCCAATAGCAGCCAGGATGGCGTCGTCGCTTGGCGTGAACCGCCCGGTGAGCCGCGTCACATTCTTGCCCAGATTGCGCATGATAGTGTTTTTCCAAGATAGAACGTCGGATCGCTGGGGAGGGACCATGTACGCGATTGCCAGACATTTCCGGGATGTCGCCAGGATACTGGGGTTCCGCTGCCTTTGCCCGCAACGGGTGGTCGTCCGCACGCCGCCTTCGGCTCGCTGACCCGATAGGCCGTCCGGCGTCAGGCCGGCGGCTTCCAGCCGGGGTGATCGAAATGGCGCGCATAGGCATCCAGCGCCTCGATCACCGCTTCCACGGCTTTCCGTCCTTCCTTGCCCTTCTTCATCCCTTCCGCGCCCTCGGCGATATGGCCGATCACGATGTGAAGCTGCCCATCGGCTTCCGGCGGCAGCTTGCAGTTGGCGACCATGAATTGGACGTGGTGGTCGATCTTGTCGGCCAGGCGGCCGATGTCTTCCTTCGGCAGGGTTCCCTCGCGAAGCCTGGGCAGGAGGAGCGCGACGTCGTCCCGGATGGCCTGCATACCCTGGCGCAGGGGGGCGTCGGTCCGCCACTTCGCCCCCTTGTTCAAGGTCAAGCCGGAGGCGTGACGGGAATGGCCATGGTCGTGGCCGTCGGCCGCCAGGGCGCCCATGCCGCCGCCGACAAGAAGACCGCCGGCCAGAATCAGCTTGAACAGGAGGGCAGGAAAGGACATCGGAAATCTCCTTGCATGGGGGCTGCCTCCCTCCTAGCGTCCGGACCCTGAACCCTTTCTGAACGGTCAGCCCCGCAGAACCCCACCCGTGGCCTTCTGGACGGCGGCGACGATCTTTCCCGACACCGCTTCGATCTCGGCATCGGTAAGCGTCTTGTCGGCGGGCTGGAGCACCACGGTGATGGCCAGCGACTTCTTACCTTCGCCCAGGCCGCCCCCCTTGAACCGGTCGAACACCCGGACATCGGAAATCAGTTGCCTGTCGGCGCCGCGCGCCGCCCGCACCACCGTTTCGGCCGTGACGGTCTCGTCCACCACGAAGGCGAAGTCCCGTTCGAGGGGCTGGAAGGCCGACAGGGTCAGGTGCGGCTTGGCCGAGCCCTTGGACTTGGGCGTCGGCAGGGCATCGAGGAAGACTTCGAAGGCCGCGACGGGGCCGTCGACGCCCATCGCCTTCAGCACCCGCGGATGGATCTCGCCGAAGCGGGCGAGAATGGCCTTGGGGCCCAGGCGCAGCGCGCCGGAGCGGCCGGGATGGTACCAGGCCGGGACCTCGGTGCCCGTCTGCAGGCTGTCAACCGGCGCCTGGGCTGCAGCCAGCACCGCCAGGGCGTCGGCCTTGGCATCGAAGACATCGACCGGACGGAGAGCGGCCGCCCAGTGCTTGGGATGACAGCGGCCGGCTCGCAGGCCCGCCGCGACCATCATCTGGTCGTCGATGGAATCGCCCTTGAACTGGGGTCCCACCTCGAACAGGGCGGCATCGGCGAAGCCACGGTCGGCGTTGCGCCCGGCTGCCGCGATAAGGTTCGGCAACAGGGACGGCCGCATGACGTCCAGGTCGGCGCTGATCGGATTGACCAGGCGCAAACAGTCCGGCACGCCGCCGAACAGGTCGGCCTGGGCCGACGGCAGGAAGGAATAGGTCACGGCCTCCACCAGGCCCCGACCGGCCAGGACCCGCCGCACGAAGGCGCGGCGGCGCTGGGACGGATTGAGGGCGGCGGCGGGGAGGACGCTGTCGCGCGGCAGCGGCGTCACCGGGATCGCCCCATAGCCGTTGATACGGACGATTTCCTCGACCAGGCAGGCCTCGCCGACGATGTCGGAGCGCCAGGAAGGCACGCCCACGTCGAAACCGTCGCCCTTGCCGACGGGAGCGAAGCCGAGGACCCGCAGGATGCGTTCCTGCTCGGCGGCCGGCAGATCGACGCCGCCCAAGGTCTTCACCCGGTCGCCGCGCAGATGGAGGCTGCGCCGCCAGGCCGGCTCCGCCCCGGCGATCACCAGGTCGGAGGCCTCCCCGCCGCAGAGGTCCAGGATCAACCGGCTGGCGATCTCGGCCCCGTCCATCAGGAAGGCGGGATCGACGGCGCGCTCGAAGCGGTAGCGGGCGTCGGTCATCGCCAGCAGCTTGCGGCCCGTCTGGGCGGTGCGGATGGGATCGAACCAGGCGGTTTCCAGGAAGACCTCGGTGGTCGCCTCGGTGCAGCCGGTGCGTTCGCCGCCGATGATGCCGGCCACGGCCTCGGCGTCATGGTCGTCGGCGATCACCGTCATCTCGCCGTCCAGTTCGTATTCCTTGCCGTTCAGGGCCAGCAGCTTCTCGCCGGGGCGGGCCATGCGGACGTGGATGTCCCCCTTCACCTTGGCCAGGTCGAAGACATGCAGCGGCCGGCCGTATTCCAGGGTCATCAGGTTGGTGATGTCCACCAGGGCCGAGATGGGACGCAGCCCCACGGCCAGCAGGCGGTCCTGGAGCCACTTGGGGCTCGGGCCATTCTTGACGCCCCGGAAGACGCGGCCGACGAAATAGGGGCAGGCCTCCTTGCGCGCGCCGTCCAGGTCCAGATGGACCCGGCGCGGGCTGGGGAAGGTTCCCTTGACCGGCTCCGCCTTGAGGGGCTTCAGCGTCCCTATGCCGGTGGCCGCCAGGTCGCGGGCGATACCGCGCACGCCCAGACAGTCGCCCCGGTTGGGGGTGATGGCGATGTCGATGACCGGATCGGCCAAGCCCATGATATCGACGGCCCGCGCTCCGATGGGGGCGTCGGCCGGCAGTTCGACGATGCCCTTGTGCTCGTCGGACAGGCCCATCTCGCGCTCGGACAGCAGCATGCCGCAGCTTTCCACGCCGCGGATCTTGGCCTTCTTCAGCACCGTATCGATGCCGGGGATGTACATGCCCTCTGACGCGAACACTCCCTTCATGCCGGCGCGGGCGTTGGGGGCGCCGCAGACCACCTCGTGGACCGTATGGCCGACGTCGACCTTGCAGATCTGCAGCTTCTCGGCGTCGGGATGGCGCAGCGCCTCCAGCACATGGGCGACCACGAAGCCTTCCAGCCCCTTGGCCCGGTCGACCATGCCCTCGAGCTCCAGGCCGATCATGGTGAGCGTCTCGCAGACGCGCTCCACCGAGGCGTCGGTTTCCAGATGCTCCTTGAGCCAGTTCAACGTGAATTTCATGCGCCGGCCCCTCTTACCAGGCTAGGAACGTCCAGGGCCGCGAAGCCGTAGTGCTTCAGCCACCGGAGGTCGGATTCGAAGAAGGTGCGAAGATCGGGAATGCCATACTTCAGCATCGCGATGCGCTCCAGCCCCATGCCGAAGGCGAAGCCCTGGTACTTGGTGGAATCGATGCCGCAGTTTTCCAGCACCTTGGGGTTCACCATGCCGCAGCCCAGAATCTCCAGCCAGTCGTCGCCGTGGCCGATGCGGAACTTGCCGCCTTCGCGGGTGCAGCCGATGTCCACCTCGGCGGACGGTTCGGTGAAGGGGAAGTAGCTGGGGCGGAAACGCACCGGCAGGTCGTCGACGCCGAAGAAGGCCCGGCAGAACTCGATCAGGCATCCCTTCAGGTGCCCCATGTGGGCGGCCTCGTCGACCACCAGGCCTTCCACCTGATGGAACATGGGCGAATGGGTGGCGTCGTAGTCGCAGCGATAGGTACGCCCCGGCACGATGATGCGGATCGGCGGCTTCTGCTTCTGCATGGTCCGCACCTGCACCGGCGAGGTGTGGGTGCGCAGCACTTGGCGGTTCCCGTTGCGCTCGCCGGGCAGGTAGAAGGTGTCGTGCTCCTGGCGGGCCGGATGGTCTGGAGGGATGTTGAGGGCGGTGAAGTTGTACCAGTCCTCTTCGATATCCGGCCCTTCGGCGACCACGAAGCCCATCTCGCCGAAGATGGCGATCGCCTCGTCGATGGTCTGACTGATCGGATGGATGCGGCCTTCCCCTTCCGGACGGGCAGGCAGGGTGACGTCGACGCGCTCGGCCACCAGCCGGCGGTCCAGGTCGGCCTCCGCCAAGTCGGCCTTACGGGCGTCCAGGGCGGCGGCGACTTCGTCCTTCAAGGCATTGAAGGCCTGGCCGGCGGCCTTGCGCTCTTCGGGTGCGAGGGTCCCCAGGGCCTTCATCAGTTCGCTGACGCTGCCCTTCTTGCCCACCAGGGCGACGCGGGCCGCCTCGATCTCGTCCAGCGTGGCGGCACCGGCCACGCGGGCCAGGGCGTCCTTGCGGATCGGGTCCAGATCGATCATCCGTCCAACCTCCAAACGACAAAGGGGAGCCAGCCCCGAAGGCGGCTCCCCTTGTTTTCCGACGCGGAACGCGTGGGCGTTACGCGGTCTTGGCGAGAGCGGCCTGGGCTTGGTCGACCAGGCTCTTGAACGCCTCGGGCTCGCGGGTGGCGAGATCGGACAGGACCTTGCGGTCCAGTTCGATGCCGGCCTTGCCGAGTCCGTTGATGAACTGCGAATAGGTCATGCCGTGCTCGCGAACGCCGGCGTTGATGCGCTGGATCCACAGGGCGCGGAAATTGCGCTTCTTGGCGCGGCGGTCGCGAAAGGCATACTGCAAGCCCTTCTCGACCTTCTCGATGGCGATACGGAAGGAACTGTGGGAGCGGCCGCGGTAACCGGCGGCGCGATCCAGGACCTTCTTGTGGCGGGCGTGGGCGGTAACGCCCCTCTTGACGCGGGCCATGGGGAATCCTCCGTCAGGCGTAAGGCATGTAAGACTTGACGAGGCGCGCGTCGCCGTCGCGGAGCACGAACGTGCCGCGGGCCTTGCGCTTCATCTGCTGCGAACGCTTGCGGAGGTTGTGGCGCTTGTAGGCCACCGCCGCCTTAACCTTGCCGGTCGCGGTAAACCGGAACCGCTTCTTGGCCCCGGACTTGGTCTTCATCTTGGGCATTTTTCGATCCTCTTCACAAAGACGAATACATGTGGCGGGTCGGCATGCCCTCGGGGCCTAGCCGCCAGGAAGGCGGGGTTTATAGCGGCTGCCGGTGGCCAATGCAAGATGGCAGACGTGCGTCCGCCTCGAGGTCAGCGGCCATTGCCCCGGACACTCGCGATTTTTTCGAGGTTCTTCTCCCGTTCGGTTTTGCGGGATTGTGTCGATGCCCTCGCTCGCTTCCGATGTCCGAAAATAAATACCGCTCCTATGATGCCGGCCCCCACGAGAACCAGTACCAGCCCTAAAATATCTTCCATACGGGCACTCCCGATGCTCATAGCTTATGAAGGATGGGGCCTATTGCCTTCCCCGGAGATCATCCAGCCTTTTATGTCCGTCGTTTCGGCAGTCTGTATCGACGCCTAACCATTATATCTATGTACATCCAGCGGGTGCGATACGCAATAAATCTTTGTCTTCATTGGTTTGGTGATGCGCTCGGTCGCGGCGACCGATGACAAGGGAGCCCGGTGAACCGGATGGGAACCATCCCTTCATCGGAACTCATGGAGAGCGCGCGGACGTCGTAGTCGATCTTCCGGAAAACCTTGCGCCCCGCAGGCTTTACGACGACACCGACCGCAAGGCTCCCCAGGCCACTCGATTTGTTGTCGACCGTCCTCCGCCTCAGGAGTGGGCGGGAAGCGTAAGCCGGAAGGTAGTCCCGGCCTCGTTGGTGGTCACCAGGGCCACGTCGCCCCCATGGGCGCGCACGACGTCGCGGCAGATCACCAGCCCCAGTCCGGTGCCGCCTTTGCGTGCCGAGCCGGCAAAGGGCTGAAACAGCTTGTCCCTTGCCTTCTGGGGCAGGCCGGGGCCGTCGTCGGAAACGTCGATGGCGATGCCGTGGCCGCCGGGCAGGGGGTAGACTTCGACATCGACCGTCGCCGCGCCCGCCTCGCGGGCATTGCGCGCCAGATTGCTTAGGGCGCGGAACAAGTGGCGCCGGTCGGCGTTGACGGTCAGTTCCGGTTGGACATGATTACGCAACGCGAAGGTCGTCTCGGCGCCGCCTTCCGGGCGCAGGGCGGCGCGGACCTCGTCCACCAGCTCACGCAAAAAAAACGGTTCGCGGTGGATACGCAGTTCGGAATCGCCCACGTAGTTGAGAGTCTGGCTGCACAGGCTGACCGCCCGGTCGATGGCGTCGTAGAGCCGGGGCGTAACCTTCTGGACCTCGGGGTCGGCGATATTGGAGAGACGATCCGAAACCAGCACGGCGGTCGCCAAACTGTTGCGCAGGTCGTGGTTGATTTTGGCCACCGCGGCGCCCAGCGTAGCTAGCCGGGCCTGCTGGCGGAGCGCGGAGCGTAGCTCTTCCTGCATCACTGCCAGTTCGCGTTGGGCGATGCCGATCTCGTCCCGGCGATCGGTGGGCGGCAGGGTGGCGGACTCGTCGTCGGGGTTGGTGCGGAAGGCCATCATGCTGGCGGTGATCCGCCGCATTGGCCGCACCATCAGCCACTGCAGCGCAAGAAAGACCAGCGTCGCGGTCGAGAAGGAGATGCCGACGGAAAGCTGCAGGATGCGGATCGAATAGTCGACCATGGCTTCGCGCAGCGGCGCCTCGTCGAGAATCAATTCAAGGACCACCGCCGGATCGTCGGGCGGCGGGCCGATCACCCGTAGCACCCGGTGGCGATCCTGGGCCAGGACGTCGAAGGCATCGCGGATCCACTCGAAGAAGGCGGTGGTCCGCAGGTCGAAGGAGGCATCGACCGCCGGCGGGATGCGGTCGGTCAAGGCCAACATGCGCATGTCGGTCCGCTTGAGCGCCACCGCGTGGACCTCCGCCTGGCGCAGGAGCTTCTGCTCCAGGTCCTCGCTCAGCATGGCATTGGGCGTGGCCTCCAAGGCCAGAGCCGCCAGGTGTCCGCGAACGATTCTTTCCTCGAGGTAGGTCTTGCGGAAGCGGCCGATGGACGGGGCGTAGATCATGACTTCGGCCACCATGACGAAAAAGATCGTCATGATCAGCAGTCGCGCCGAAAGGCCTAGGGGCTGTCGGGCTTCGGGAAAAGGGAGCGGCGCGGCATCGGACATGAGGCCAGCTTACACCCGCCGGCCCCGTCTGCCCAAGCGGCGGATCAGCGCTTGCCGTTACTGGCGATGACGGTTTCCTGGGCCAGGGCGGCATAGCGCTGGTCGTGTTCGGTCTTGACGGCCATGAAGCGCGTCAGTTCCTTGCCCTCCAGCTTGCGGCCCGACGGCATCTTCACGGTCATCGGGTTGACGTGCTGGTTCTTGACCATGATCTCGTAGTGCAGGTGCGGTCCGGTGGACCGGCCCGTCGAGCCCACGTAGCCGATGATCTCGCCCTGGCGCACCCGGCGCCCGACGGCGATGCCCTTGCCGATGCGGCTCATGTGGCCGTAAACGGTGGAATAGTTATCGGTGTGGTGCAGGCGGACGTAGTTGCCGTAGCCGCCTTCCCAACCCGCCTTTTCCACGGTGCCTTCGCCGGCCGCGTAGATGGGGGTGCCGGTGGCGGCGCCGAAGTCGACGCCTTTGTGCATCTTGGTGTAGCCCAGGATCGGATGCTTGCGCTTCCCGAAGCTGGAGGTCAGCTTGGCGCCGTCGATGGGCGTGCGCAGCAGAGCCTTGCGAGCACCGCGACCTTTCTGGTCGAAGTATTCCGGACCGTCCGGAGTCTCGAACAGATACATGGAACGGCGTTCGTCGCTGAGGATCATGGCGGCGGCCAGGATGCGGCCGTTGCGCACCAGGGTGCCGGTCTTGTCGAAGGCCTGCTCGTACATCAACTCGAAGGAATCGCCAGGCTGGATTTCGCGCTGGAAGTCGACGTCCCAGGAGAACAGGCGGATCATTTCGACCAGCACCGAGGCTGGCACGCCGGCTTCGACGGCGGCTTCGTAGAGGCTGTTCTCGATGACACCCTCGACGCGAGCCAAGCCATGGGTCAGCAGCCGCTTCTCCTTGGCCGACTTGAACTCATCGCCCTCGCGCCAGACGCGGACCATGTGATCCCACTCGGGATAGAGCGAGAATCCCAGGAAGCGGCCGTATTCCGCGCCGTCCTTGGGGGGGGCGAAGGTCAGGGTGATTTCCTGCCCGGTCTGAAGGCGGCGCGGGCTGAAGGACCGGCTCATGGCGGCGATGGCGGCGTGGGCCTCGGCAGTCGGGACGCCGGCTTCCTCGAACAGGTCGCCCAGAGTGTCGCCGCGCTGCGGGCGAACCACGACCGCGTAGGGGCCGGAAGCGGCGACGGCGCCCGTCATGTCGTCGCGCGGCATGGCCGGTGTATGGGTGTTCAGGGTCGCAGCGGCCACCGGATTGCCGAGCGAAATCGGCGCGAGGGCCATATCCATACGCAGGGGCTCGGACTTGACGGGCAGGAGGGGCGCGGCGGCAGGCGTGCCGGCCGCGGTCTCGAAAGAAGCCTCGGGAAGGGACGCGGACGTGAGGGGCTCGGGGGGCTGAGCCGAAAGCAGATAAACGGCCAATAGCGCCGCGCCGGCAGCCATGCCTCTATAGATCATGTGGCTGTCTTCCCCTCTTGATCCCTATGTGGCGCCCACTCCGGTCGGGCCGGGACGCCCCTTCCAAAAGCGCTGTCCCCGGCCCCTGCGGCCACAATCCAAGGGCACCATGACCTTGGTTACAAAATGTGTCAAGGCGTTTCCTGTCGAAATTCGTGGCGAATTCAAAGCAATCCACGGCATTTCTCATGCTAAGGCCGGTGCCGCGATCCTGATCTTCCTTGTGACGAAAGTTAAAAAAAAGCCGTTGACAGGGGGGGGCGGCGGCCGTATGTAGACGGCCCTTCGCGACGACGGGGCGCTGCCCAGGGGTTGCGGATGTGAGGTGTCGGCAACGGCGTCTCGGTTCATTGACATTGTGGAAAGAAGAAGGGATGCGTGGACGGCGGTTGACCGGGGCCTTGGGGTTCTGAGACTTGTCCGTTTGCGCAGACGCCAAACACGGCCTTCGTCGCTTACGGGCGATGGGGGACGTGAGTGAAGTTTGTGACGGATGAGCTCCGTTGGTCTTCCGGGACATGCT